>NZ_JBSHAQ010000006.1:16067-160753 GCF_053611585.1 Streptomyces sp. NPDC054794
CACCGCCTCCCTCTTGTGTTTCCTCACCCCTCAGCCATGGGGGGGGTCCCCCGCCACCACCCCCCCCCCCCCGCCACCGTCCTGTCCGCATACCTTCGTCCCGCTGCGAGCCGCCGGGCAACGGTGGCTCCCCATATGGGAGATCGGGGGTGCACTCGTGCGCATCGGACTGCTTACGGAGGGTGGCTATCCGCATGTGAGCGGTGACGCCAGGCTCTGGTGCGACCGGCTCGTGCGCGGGCTCGGGCAGCACGATTTCGACATCTACGCGCTCAGCCGCAGCCGGCAGCAGGAGGACGAGGGCTGGATCCCGCTCCCGCCGCAGGTCAGCCGGGTGCGTACGGCCCCGCTGTGGACGGCCGAGGACGACGCCGTGGTGTACGGGCGGCACACACGCCGGCGCTTCGCCGACTGCTACGGGGAACTCGCCGGGGCGGTGTGCTCCAGGTCGGACGATCAGGCGGACCGTTTCACCTCCGCGGTGTACGGACTCGCGGAACTGGCCCGCGAGGAGGGCGGCCTGGTCGGCGCGCTCCGCTCCGACACCGCCGTACGCGCGCTGGAGCGCGCCTGCCGTGCGCCGGGAGCGCTCCGCGCGGCGCGAGAGGCACGGGTGCCCGAACTGCTCACCGTGGCCGCGCACCTCGAACGCACCCTGCGCCCCCTCTCCCTCGACTGGTACACGGAAGAGGGCCTCGGTTCGGCCGACCTGTGCCACGCGGCGGCCGGCGGACCGGCGGCCCTGCCCGGACTGCTGGCCCGTCACTTCTTCGGCGTACCGCTGCTGGTGACCGAGTACGGCGTGCAACTGCGCGCCCACTACCTGGCCTCCGGGGACGCCGCCCCCGCCGTGCGGGCCCTGCTCGCCTCCTTCCACGGCAGGCTCGCCGCCGAGGTCTACGCCCGTGCCGCCGCCGTCACGCCCGGCAACGCGCACGCCCGCCGCTGGCAGGAGCGCTGCGGTGCGGATCGCGCCAAGATCCGCACGGTCTACCCGGGCATGGAGGCCTCCCGCTTCGCGGAAGTGGGCGAGTCCGAGGACCGGGCCGACCTGGACACCCTCGTGTGGGTCGGCCGGGTCGAGCCCGCCAAGGACCTGGTGTCCCTGCTGCACGCCTTCGCGGAGGTCCGCAAGGACGAACCCAAGGCGCGCCTGCGGGTCGTCGGCGCGCCGGCGGGCCCCGAGGGCGAGGTGTATCTGGGGCACTGCAGAGCCCTCGCCGCGCAGCTCTTCCCGGACGAGGCCGACGGCGTGCACGCCGTCGGTGACAACCCGGTGTCCTTCGAGGAGATCGGCGGCCCGGAGTGCCCGAGCCTCGCCGACGCCTATGCCTCCGGCGCCGTGATCGTCCTCTCCAGCGTCGTCGAGGGGTTCCCGATCAGCCTGGTCGAGGCCATGTTCTGCGGCCGCGCGACCGTGTCCACGGACGTCGGCGCGGTGGTGGAGGTCATCGGCGGCACGGGACTGGTCGTGCCGCCGCGCAATCCACGGGCGCTCGCCGAGGCGTGCGTGGCGCTGCTGCGCAGTCCCGAGCGCCGTGAGCGCCTCGGCGCCGCCGCGCGCGCCCGAGCGCTCGAACTGTTCACCGTCGAGCAGAACATCGCGGCATTTCACGGCATTTACCTGGAGATCGTCGTGCACTGCCCCGTCCTCTACGCGGTCGACGACGCCCGCGAGCCCCGCCCCTTCGCCGTCCCGGCCGAGGCCCACATCCCCGGCCGCTGGACCGGCCCCGCCTCCCGCGTCCTCGCCCGCGGCGGACCCGGCTGGGCCACCACCACACCGGCATGCGCCACACCCGTCACAGCCCCGGAGGCGGCCCGATGAGCGACCTGGGTGAACTGGACCGTCCCGGCACCCCCAGCAGCCCCGGCGCCTGGGACGCCCCGTCGGAGGGGTGGCGCCGACGGGGGACGGAGGACGTGGGAGAGCCGGAGGCGGACGACGCTGACGCATGGGGCGCCGACGCCTCCGGCCGACGGGACGCGTACGGCTCCATCGAGGCGGAGCCGGAACGCTCCGGCGCGCGCGAGCCGGACGGCTTCGACATGGGCGAGGCGGACGACTTCGGCACGGGCGACTCCGGTGCTCCGGACCGGAGCGGCGCCGCTCCCGTCGAGGTACCCGAGTGGGACTCCCCGCGTGCGGTCGCCTCGTCGTCGACGGCGGCGGCGGGCGGGAGCCGAGTCGGGGCCGAGGCGGGCAGGGGGCGCAGACCCGCCGCCCGCAGGGGTGCCGCCGACCCCGTGAAGGCGCTGATGCACCGTCACCGCGAGTTGTGCGAGCGGGCTGTCGACCCGCTGGAGATCGCGGCGGGCCTGGAGGCGCACGGCATCACCGACCGCACCGCCGCCCGCTTCCGGCACCGCGACGTGTTCTCGCTCGCCGAGGAGATGTACGCGCGCGTGTCCCGCGACGGCGACGGCCTCCCGCACGCCGAGACCGCCACCACTGTCAGGGCCCGCGCCGACTGGGCCCTGCTCACCCTCCTCCCCGGAGCCCTGAGCGCGGCGGTCGTCGCCGCCCTGCATCTCACCCACGGCCGCACACGACTCCTGGCGGCCGCCGTCGGCGTCCTCGCCGTGGTCCTCGCCCTGCGCGCGGCACTCCGCCGGGGCCCGCTGAGCACGCCGCCCGGCACGCACGCGTGGGCGACCGCGGCACGCACCCGCGCATGCGTCCACTGGCTCCTCGCCTACGCCCTCCTCGGCGACGGCCTCCTCCTCGCCGTCCTGCGCGGCGGCCCCGACAGCCCGCCCACCGGCGCACCGGACGGATCCTGGCCCCTGTCCACGGCTCCCGTCCTCGCGCTCGTCCTGGCCTGCGCCCCGGCGGCCTGGACGGCCCACCTCTTCGCCGCACGCGCCCGCCGCCGGCTCGCGGCCAGCCGCGGCCTGGAGGAGTTCACCGCCGCGGCACGGCCCCTGCTGTTCGGCGCCGTGACCCTGTTCCTGGGCGCGCTCACCGTCCTGGCCGTCCTGTGCGGCACGGCGCTGCACGAGCCCGCCGCCTACCCCGAGGTCCTCACCCTGGGCGCCCTCCTCCTGGTGGCCCGCCTCCTCGCCGTCCACCACCACCCGCACGCCGCCGCCCACGCCCTCGCCGCGGCGGTCGCGACCGAGGCGGCGGCCCCGGCCCTGGTCCTCGGCGGGCGCCTCCCGGGGTGCGCCTTCCTGTCGACACCCGTCGAAACGCTCGTGGACGCCTGGGGCGTGGGCAGCGTCCCGGCCCTCGCCTGCGGAGCGGCCGCCCTCGCCCTGCTGGGCCACGCCACCCGCACGCTGACCCGCGCGTCGGCACACGCGGCGACGGGGGAGGCCCAGTGACCGACGCGACCCACCTCCCCGCGCGGCACATCCGCCCGCGCGACCACGGATCAGCCCCCGCCGCAGGTGCCGGGCCGGGCCACCAGAGGCAACCGCATCATCCCTTCGAAGGAGAACACCAGATGACCACCTCCCGACCCGGAGCGTCCGGAGCCACCGGAACAGCCGGAGCGCACACCCCGGGAGCCGAACGATGAGGGTCCTGCTGATCGGAGCCAACGGCTACCTCGGCCGCTTCGTCGCCGACCGTCTGCTCGCCGACCCGGCCGTCCAGCTCACCGCACTCGGCCGCGGCGACGACGCCGACGTCCGCTTCGACCTCGCCACCGGCAGCCCCGGGGCGCTCACCCGCTTCCTCGACGCGGTCCACCCCGGCGTCGTCGTCAACTGCGCCGGCGCGACCCGCGGCGGAGCCCGCGAACTCACCCGGCACAACACCGTCGCCGTCGCGACCATCTGCGAAGCCCTGCGCCGCAGCGGCTGCGGCGCCCGCCTGGTGCAGGTCGGCTGCAGCTCCGAGTACGGCCCGAGCCAGCCCGGCTCCTCCACGGCCGAGGACGCGGTCCCGCGCCCCGGCGGCCCGTACGGCGTCAGCAAACTCGCCGCCACCGAACTGGTCCTGGGCTCCGGCCTGGACGCCGTGGTCCTGCGCGTCTTCTCGCCCGCCGGACCCGGCACCCCGGCCGGCTCCCCGCTCGGCCGCCTCGCCGAGGCCATGCGCCGCGCCATGCAGTCCGGCGACGGCGAACTCAAGCTCGGCGGGCTGGGCGCCCAGCGCGACTTCATCGACGTCCGCGATGTGGCACGCGCCGTCCACGCCGCCTCGCTCTCCGCGGCCCAGGGCGTCATCAACATCGGTTCCGGCCGCGCCGTCCGCCTCCGTGACGCCGCCGCCGTCCTCGCCCGGGTCGCCGGGTACGGCGGCGCCCTGCACGAACTCGACGGCCCGCCCGGCCCCCTGCGGATGGCCATCGGCCACCCCCGCTCCGAAGCCGACCACGCGGGCCCGGTCGCGTACCCGTACCCGGACGGCTGCGGCAGTTGGCAGCAGGCCGACGTGCGCACCGCACGCGACCGGCTCGGCTGGCGGCCACGGATCAACCTCGAAGAGTCCCTGGCCGACATCTGGATGGAGGCGGCATGCCGCATCTGACCAGCGCCGCGGTCGGTACGGCGCACACCGGCGTCCGTACCGGCTTCGGCGTCCCCGGCTATGCGCACCCGCTCGTCGCCCCGGCCGAGTGGGCCGAACTCACCCGGCCGGGCACGCCCCTGCACTGGGTCGTCCTCAACGTCGCGGGCGGCCCCGGCACTCGCCCCGATCCGCACTGCCTGGCGGCGGTGGCCCGGCTGCGCACCGCGGGCGTCCGCGTCCTCGGCCACCTGGACACCACCTTCGGCGCCCGGGCCCGCGCCGACCTGCTCGGCGACGCGCACCGCTATCGCGACTGGTACCGGGTGGACGGCTTCCTCCTCGACCGCTGCCCGACCGAGCGCACCGCGCTCCCCGACATCCGCCACACCGTCACCGCGCTCCGCGCGAGCGGTGACGATCCCCACATCGTCCTCGGCCACGGCACCCATCCCCACCCGGGCTACGCCGAGAACGCCGACCAACTGGTGACCTTCTCCGGCTCCTGGTCGGACTACCGCTGGTCGCAGGTCGCCGAGTGGACCGCCGACTATCCGCCCGACCGCTTCTGCCACTGCGTGCACAGCGTGCCCCGCGGTCACCTCGACGAGGCGCTGCGCATCGCCCGCTGGCAGGGCGCGGCGACGATCTACTTCACGGACCGCACCGACCAGGGCGGCCGCGCCGACCCGTGGGAGACCATGCCCGGTTACTGGGACGAAATCGTCTCGCGGATCGGAACAGGTGTCTCGGAATGAAGGAGCCCATGGCAGTGTTACAGCGAGAACAACCGTAGTGATCGACCGACCAACGGAGTCCCCGTGTCGCTGCCACCCCTGGTCGAGCCGGCTTCCGAGCTCACCGTAGACGAGGTCCGCAGGTACTCCCGCCACCTGATCATCCCCGACGTCGGGATGGACGGGCAGAAGCGGCTGAAGAACGCCAAGGTGCTCTGTGTGGGCGCCGGCGGCCTGGGCTCGCCGGCGCTGATGTACCTGGCCGCCGCGGGCGTCGGCACGCTCGGCATCGTGGAGTTCGACGAGGTCGACGAGTCGAACCTGCAGCGCCAGATCATCCACAGCCAGTCGGACATCGGCCGCTCCAAGGCCGAGTCCGCCCGTGACTCCGTCAAGGGCATCAACCCGTACGTGAACGTGATCCTTCACGAGGAGCGGCTCGAAGCCGACAACGTGATGGACATCTTCAGCCAGTACGACCTGATCGTCGACGGCACGGACAACTTCGCGACCCGCTACCTGGTCAACGACGCCTGCGTGCTGCTGAACAAGCCGTACGTGTGGGGCTCGATCTACCGCTTCGACGGTCAGGCCTCGGTCTTCTGGTCCGAGCACGGTCCCTGCTACCGCTGCCTGTACCCGGAGCCCCCGCCGCCCGGCATGGTTCCGTCCTGCGCCGAGGGCGGTGTGCTCGGCGTGCTGTGCGCCTCCATCGGCTCCATCCAGGTCACCGAGGCCATCAAGGTCCTCACCGGCACCGGTGAGCCCCTGGTCGGCCGACTGATGATCTACGACGCCCTGGAGATGCAGTACCGCCAGGTCAAGGTCCGCAAGGACCCCGACTGCGCGCTCTGCGGCGAGAACCCGACCGTCACCGAGCTCATCGACTACGAGGCCTTCTGCGGCGTCGTGTCCGAGGAGGCCCAGGAGGCGGCGCTCGGCTCGACGATCACTCCGAAGCAGCTCAAGGAGTGGATCGACGACGGCGAGAACATCGAGATCATCGACGTCCGCGAGATCAACGAGTACGAGATCGTCTCGATCCCCGGCGCCAAGCTGATCCCGAAGAACGAGTTCCTCATGGGCACCGCCCTGGCGACACTCCCGCAGGACAAGAAGATCGTCCTGCACTGCAAGACGGGTGTCCGCAGCGCCGAGGTCCTCGCCGTGCTGAAGTCCGCGGGCTTCGCGGACGCCGTGCACGTCGGCGGCGGCGTGATCGGCTGGGTCAACCAGATCGAGCCGGACAAGCCGATCTACTAGGCCCGCGCCCTTCAGGCCCGCGCCTTCCCCGGTCCCGGAGGGGCTCGGCACCACGAGTGCCGGGCCCCTTTCCGGTGTCCGGGGCGCTGCGTCCGGCGCCGGCGCTACGAGCAGACCTTGCCGTCCTTCGGCACCGTGCCCTTGAGCAGGTACGCGTTCACCGTGGAGTCCACGCAGTCACTCCCGTTGCCGTACGCGCCGTGCCCCTCTCCCTTCCAGGTGAGCTCCACACCGACACCCTTGCCCAGTTCGTCCGCCATCCTGCGGGCGCCCTCGTAGGGAGTCGCCGGGTCGCCGGTGTTGCCGACCAGCAGGATCGGTGCCGCGCCCGGCGCGCCGACCTCCGGGCTGTCGTACTGCCCGGCCACCGGCCAGTCGTGGCACCAGCCGGCCGTGTCCCAGCCCAGGAAGTCGCCGAACACCGGCGAGATCTTCTCGAACTTCGGCAGCCGCTTCTTCGTCTCCTCCAGCGTCGGTCGCTGCTTGTCGTCCAGGCACGATATGACCCGTTGGGCGTGGGTCGTCGTGCCGTAGTGGCCGGAGGAATCCCGCTCGTTGTAGTTGTCGGCGAGCGAGAGCAGCTGCGAACCGTCGCCCCGCTCCGCCGACTTCAGGGCGTTGGTCAGCGTCGGCCAGCTGGCCTCGCTGTACAGCGGCAGGACGATGCCGGTGACCGCGAGCGTCTGCGTGAGCTTGCGCCCGGAGGAGGCCGGGAGGGGCTTGGCGTCGATCCGCTTCAGCAGGTCCGTGATCTTCTGCGACCCCTGCTTCGGGTCCTGGCCGGTGGACTTCAGGTAGTCGTCCAGGGCCCGCTGGAAGCCCCGCGCCTGGTTCTCGGCGTGGCCCATCGCGTCCGCGCTCGGATCGACCACCGCGTCGAGGATGAGCCGCCCCACGTTCTTCGGGAACAGATGGGCGTACACACCGCCGAGTTCGGTGCCGTACGAGATGCCGAAGTAGTGCATCTTCCTGTCACCGAGGACCTGGCGCATCAGGTCCATGTCCCGGGCGGTGTCGGTCGTCGACACGTGCGCGATCAGCTTCCCGGCGGCCTTCTCGCAGCCCTTGCCGAAGTCGGCGGCGTCCTGGAAGTAGGCCTTTTCCTCGGCCGGGGTGTCAGGGGTGGCGTCCACCGTCTCGGCGGCCCGGATCTCGCGGTCGCCGCGGCAGCGGATGCCCTCGCTCGCCCCGACCCCGCGCGGGTCCCAGCTCACCAGGTCGTACCGCTCGCGGAGCTTGGCGGCCGTGGCCGCGTAGTACGGCATCATCGAGACGCCCGAGCCGCCCGGTCCGCCGAAGTTGAACAGCAGCGAACCGATCCGCTGGTCGGCGTCGCCACTGGACTTGGCCCGGATCAGCGCGAGGCCGATCGTCGAGCCGTCCGGCTTCGCCCAGTCCAGCGGCGCCTTGAGGGTGGCGCACTGCCAGTCGGCGCCGGGCGCGGCCGAGTCCCCCGTGGCCTTGCAGCGGCCCCAGTCGGGCTTCTGCCCCGTGAGCGAGGCGGGCAGGTCGGCTGCTGCCGTGGTGGCCGGCGACGCCGACGGCGGGCCGGACCTTCCGCCCTCGTCCGAGGATCCGCTGCTGCAACCGGCCACCAGCGCGGCCGCGGCGACCGTGGCCGCCCAGCGTGGAAAACGCGACATGTGCACCCCCTCAAGAGCTCTCCGCATCGAGCAGCGGGGAGCGGTCAGGCCATCGTAGGCGGATCAAGCAAAGCGCGCTTCGGCCTGTGGATAACCATCTGACCTGCGGTTTTTCTGGAGTGCATGTGAGGAGAGCGCGTGCGTCAGGCGCAGACCGTGCCGGCCCGAGGCACTTTCCCGTCCAGCAGGTAGCCGTTCACCGTGTCCTGCACGCACTTGTTCTTGCTGTCGTAGGCCCCGTGCCCCTGTCCCTTGTAGGTCAGCTGGACACCGACGCCCTTGCCCAGCGCCTCCACCATCTTCCGCGCGCCCTCGTACGGCGTCGCCGGGTCGCCGGTGTTGCCCACGACGAGGATCGGCGCCGATCCGGGCGCGCTCACGTCGGGATGGTAGGCGGCGCCCGGCACCGCCCAGTTGGTGCAGCTGATCATGCCCCAGGCCAGGAAGTCCCCGAACAGCGGGGACGCGGCGCGGAACACCGGCAGCCTCTCCTGGACGTAGTCGGCGGTGTACCGCGGCTTGTCGTCGGCGCAGTTGATGGCGACGTTGGCCGCGGTGATGTTGCTGTACTCGCCGTTCTCGTTGCGCCCGTTCATCGAGTCGGAGAGCAGCAGCAGGATCCTGCCGTCACCGTCGTACGCCTCCTCCAGTCCCTCGGTGAGGTACTCCCAGAAGTCCTTGGAGTACAGGGACTGCGCGATGCCGTTCGTCGCGGCGGTCTGGGTCAGCTCGCGCGGGAAGATGCCCGGGATCGGCTTCTTCTCAAGGTCGTTGAGCAGCTTGGCGATCCGGTCCTTGACGTCCTGGGCGGTGTCGCCGATCGGGCACTCGGTCGCCTTCGACACACAGTCCTGGGCGAAGTTCTCGAGCGCCAGCTGGAAGCCCTTGGCCTGCCCGAGGGAGCCCTGTTCGGGGTTCTGCGTGGGGTCGACGACCCCGTCGAAGACGGCCCTGCCCACGTGCTTGGGGAACAGATGGGCGTAGACACCGCCGAGTTCGGTGCCGTAGGAGATGCCGAAGTAGTGGAGCTTCTTGTCGCCGAGGACCTGGCGCATCAGGTCCATGTCACGGGCGGCATCTGTGGTGCGGACATGCGGCAGGACCTTCTTGGAGCGCTTTTCGCAGGCCCCGTTGAACTGCTTGGTGCGGTCGACGAGCTGGGCGCGCTCGGCCGCGTCGTCGGGCGTCGCGTCCTGCTGGAAGAACTCGTCGAGCTGGGCGTCGTCCTCGCACTCGACGGGGGCGCTGCGGCCGACCCCGCGCGGGTCGAAGCTCACCAGGTCGTAGCGGGTGCGCAGTTTCGCGTAGTCCTCGCCGAAGGCCGGCAGGGTGGTGACGCCGGAGCCGCCGGGGCCGCCGAAGTTGAAGATCAGCGAGCTGATCCGCTTGCTCGGGTCGCCGCTGGCCTTGGCCCGGATCAGCGCGAGGTCGATGGTGGGGCCCTTGGGATCGTTCCAGTCGAGGGGCGCCTTCATGGTGGCGCACTGCCAGGTGCCGCCGTTCGGCAGCGGTGACGGGGCGCTGCCGCCGCCCTCCGCCTCGGAGGGGGCGGGGCAGTCCTTCCATTGCAGTTTCTGTGCCGTCAGATCCCGGTTCGCGGAGTCGCCGCCGCAGCCCGCGAGCAGGGCAGGCAGCAGGACGGCTGCGGAGAGGGCGACGAGGATCCGGGAGGGGTGCATACGTCCATCCTGGATCCGTGGACGCCGGAGCGCTCGGGGCGCGGGCCGTAAGAGGTACGCCCCGGCCGGTGCCCACGGGGCGCCCCCGCAGGTCAGGTCGCCCCGCGTCTAGAGAGCGCCCTTGCGTGACAGGTGGTTGAACGCCAGCCAGCCGGGCAGCACCGGCAGCCACAGGGTCAGCAGCCGGAACAGCAGGACGGCGGGGGCGGCGACCTCCTTGGGGAGGCCCACGGCGATCAGGCCGACCGTCAGGGTCGCCTCGACCGCGCCGACGCCGCCCGGGGTCGGCGCCGCGGAGCCGAGCGCGTTTCCGGCGAGGAAGACGACGGCGACGCTGGCGATGCTGAGCGAGGTCGAGCTGTCGCCGAACGCCCGGATCGACGCGTCCAGGCACATCACGAAGCAGGCGGTCAGCAGCAGCATGCCGCCGATGCCGGTGACCAGCTTCTGGGGCCGCTGCAGCACGTCGAGCATGCGCGGCACGACACCCGCGAACAGCGTCTTCACGCGCGTGACGACGAATTTCCGCAGGAAGGGCACCGACGTCACCACGAGCACCAGGACCGCCACCGTCAGCAGACCCGCGATGACCGTCCGGGACGGCGACAGCGACGGGGTCTTCTCGGTGCCGGTCAGATAGCCGAAGGACAGCAGCATCAAGATGTGGCAGCCGAGCCCGAACAGCTGCGAGGCGCCGACACTGGCCACCGCGAGCCCGGGCCGGACACCCGCGCGCTGCAGGAACCGGGTGTTCAGGGCGACACCGCCGACCGCGGCCGGTGCCACGATCTTCACGAAGGACCCGGCGACCTGCGCAGCCACGGTCCGCACGAACGGGACCCGCTCCGGCACGAAGCCGAGCAGGGCCATGGCCGCGGCGACGTAGCTGAGCGCCGAGAACAGCACCGCGGCGGCCACCCAGCCCCACTGGGCCTGCGCGAAGAGGGTGCCGAACTCGATGTGGGTGAGCTGCGTCAGCAGGTAGTAGGCGCCGATGGCCCCCGCGATGAAACTGATCAGCGTGCGCGGCCGCACCCGCTCCAGACGGGCCGGCTCCACGGGCGCCTGCGGCCGGATCCGCAGGACCTCGTGCCGGATCTGGGTGAGCAGATCCTCCTCGCGGGCCTCTTCCAGAGCCTCGTCGATGGCCCGCTTCTCGGCCCGCTGCTCGGCGCGCACCGTCTTCTTGTCGGGCTTTTCGAGTTCGGGTCTGGTGTCTTCCGAGGCTGCCTCCAGGCGGGCCAGCTTGTCCTGCCGGGAGGCCTCCAGGACCGCCTCGCGTTCTCGCTCCGCCCGTTCGCGGGCCAGTTTGCGCAGCGTCGCGCGCGTGGAGCGGGTCAGCGCGATCGGCTGGAGCATCGGAAGGCAGTCCGCGACCGCGTCCGGGCCGAGGACGCCGACCGCCGAGGCCACCGCCCGCTCGGCGCCCACCCGCAGGCCGAGCGTGGTGACCAGCTGGGCGACGTCCATGCGCAGCAGCAGGTCACCGGCCGCGATCTCGCCGCCGCGCAGGTCGGTGAGGATCACCTTGCCGGAACGATCCACCAGGATCGCGTCGCCCGCCAGCCTGCGGTGCGCGATACGCCGCGACTGCAGCGCCCGCACCTGGTGCCAGGTGTGGCGCAGCAGTTCGTCGGTGATCTCCTCGTCGGCCAGTGTGTCGAGCGTGCGGCCGCCGGTGTGCTCATAGACGAGCATGACGGCGTCGGGGCCGAGCTCGGAGGTCGCGATCAGCTTGGGCGCGTTGGCGCCGGCCGCGATGGCCGCGTACGCGAGCAGCGCCTCCTGCTCCAGTGCCTGGCGCAGCGACTGGAGGCTGGAGCGGGTGGCGAAGCCGCGTAGGGTCAGGTTGCGCCAGGCGCGGTAGAAGAAGCCCTGCGCCTGCTGCTCCCGGTCGACCACCGTGACGTCCAGGGGCCGACCGTCCTCCAGGGTGACGAAGTAGCGTCGGCCGCGGTCGCCGTTCTCGGTGTCCGCGGCCTCCTCGCGGGCCGCTCCGACGGGGTGGAAACCGACGTGCCGCAGGCCGGCCATCAGGGTCTGTCCCGTGGGGCGGACGTTGGGGGAGCCGACCGCGTACAGCGTCCCGTAGGCCACGGTCCAGCCGATCAGCACCGTCAGGATGATCGAGAACGGTGTGGTGTAGCCGGTGACCAGCATCGAGAAGGCGTCGAGCAGCAGCACGATCCACAGCACGGCACGCCATCGTGGCCGCCGGGACATGCCGACCGCCGTCATGTACGCGATGACCGGCGCGAGGTAGCCGTGCACCGGGTCGGTCAGGGCGTGGATGTCACCGGGGGAGGGCTGGGTGAGCGCCTCCTGGATCGAGTCGGGGGCGGCCCTGGCGACCCACAGGTCCGTGGCGAGGGTCACTCCGTGCGCGAGGACCGCCGCGAGCACGCCGTCGGCGATGCGCAGCCCGTCCCGTTTGATCAGCCGCTCGATCGCGAACGCGACCGGTACCAGGAGGATCGCGATGCTGGACGCCAGCCCCGCGATCTTGATCAGCAGGTCGGGTGCCTGGCCGGTGCCCTTGTTGATGTCCTGTTCGAGCCCCGAGGTCGTTCCGTGCGCGAACGCGGCGATCGCGAGCAGGACGGCGATGGCGAGCACGCCCACCAGGAGCCGCATGAGGTCGGAGGGACGGTGCACGCGCGCGGGGAGCAGCGGTTCGTCGCCCTCGACCTCGTCGATGTGCGCGTCGTCCGGGCAGTCCCCGTCGTCCGCGCGTACTCTCCCGCGTACGTCCTGGTCAGGGCCCTTCTTCGGAGTGTCGGCGGGGTCCGGGCGCGACGGATCGTCAGAGGTGCCCTCCGCGCCTTCGGGGTGCACGCCCTGCTGCTTCATCGTCTCTTCTTGATCTCGTATCACCAGTCACCGCCCGCACGATGGTGGCATGCTCCACCGACACACGGGGGCCTCAGGGTGCAAATGCGGGGCCGCACAGTCTGCCGGACCCGCCGCTTCGGGGCGAGGGATGCGCTCGGTACCGATCGCGTCACGTTGTCGGTGCGGTGGGGCAGGATGGGACGAATGAGCGAGGAGAGCCTTCCAGGGGCCCGGGCGGAGGACGCGCTGCCGGAGTACGCGGAGCGGGTCCTCGATGTCGCCGAGCGGATTCCTCCGGGGCGCGTCATGACGTACGGCGACGTGGCCGAATGGCTGGAAGCGGGAGGCCCCCGCCAGGTCGGCCGGGTGATGGCTCTCTACGGGGGAGCCGTTCCGTGGTGGCGCGTCGTGCGCTCCGACGGGGCCCTGCTCCCGGGGCACGAGCTGCGGGCGCTCGATCACTATCGCGCGGAGGGCACCCCGCTGAAGGAGGCGAGCAGGGCCGCCGAGGGCCACCTGCCGCGGCTCGACATGAAGCGGGCGCGGTGGGACGGCGGCGAGGACGCGGACGGTCACACCTGACAGCTTCCGCCATCGGACGCCCTCGGGGGGAACCTGTGGCCCGTACGAGGGACACGGGGGACGCCCGCGGCATGCCGTACGTTCGTGAGGCATGGGGTGCGCGTGTCGCGAGAGCCGGGAGGGAAGAAGCGGAAGCCCTGCTTCCGTCCTGATGCCCGGCGTAGCGTCGGCTGCACGTGTCCCTCTCACCCCGCGGCCACCGCCCCGCACGCGCGGCGGCCTGCCAACCAGCACAGACACCAGGACCGGCGAACCACGTGAGCTCCTCTTCCTCCACCAGGCGCCTGTCGCACCCCCAGGTGCGACAGGGGAACCGTGGCGCTTACCGACTGGTGCGTACCCCGCCGACCGAACAGGATCCCCCTCGACTGGACGCGGCGCAGCGCGCCGTGGTTGACCACCGGGCCGGTCCGCTGCTCGTGCTCGCGGGTCCCGGCACGGGCAAGACCACCACGCTGGTCGAGTCCGTGGCGGCACGGATCGAGCGAGGTGGGGACCCAGCGAGGATCCTCGTCCTGACGTTCAGCCGCAAGGCCGCCGTCGAACTGCGCGACCGCATGGCCCTGCGCATGGGGGCGGCCCGCGCGCCCCGGGCGACCACCTTCCACTCGTACTGCTACGCGCTGGTCCGCGCCCATCAGGACAACGACCTGTTCGTGGAGCCGTTGCGTCTGCTCTCCGGCCCCGAGCAGGACGTCACCGTCCGTGAGCTGCTCGCGGGGCAGCCGGAACTGGAGCGGCTCGGCCTCCAGCACGTGCGCTGGCCGGACGAGCTGCGTGCCTGCCTGACCACCCGGGGCTTCGCCGACGAGGTCCGCGCCGTCCTCGCCCGCAGCCGTGAACTGGGCCTCGGCCCCGGCGCCCTGGACGCCTTCGCGCGCCGCACAGGCCGCCCCGACTGGCGGGCCGCGGCCGCCTTCCTCGCCGAGTACCTGGACGTGCTCGACATGCAGGGCGTGCTCGATTACGCGGAACTCGTCCACCGCGCCGTGCTGTTGGCCCGCCGCCCCGAGGTCGCGGCCCGGCTCGCCACCCAGTACGACGCCGTGTACGTCGACGAGTACCAGGACACCGACCCCGCCCAGGTGCGCCTGCTGCACGCGCTGGCCGGCGGCGGCCGCACCCTGGTCGCCTTCGGCGACCCCGACCAGTCGATCTACGCGTTCCGGGGCGCCGACGTGAACGGCATCCTGGAATTCCCGGCGGCCTTCCCGCGCGCGGACGGCCGCCCGGCCCCCGTCGAAGTGCTGCGGACCTCCCGCCGCTCCGCCTCCGGGCTGCTGACCGCGACCCGCCTGCTGACCCAGCGCATGCCGCTGACCCGCCTGCCGGCCGACAAGGTCCGCGCCCATCGCGAGCTCGCCGCGGTACGGGACGGCGGCCGCGTCGAGGTCTACACGTACCCGACGTCCGGTACGGAACTCGACAACATCGCCGACATCCTGCGCAGAGCGCACCTCGAGGACGGGGTCGCCTGGAGCGACATGGCCGTCCTGGTGCGCGCCGGCTCCCGCTCCATCCCGACGGTCCGCCGCGCCCTCACGGCGGCCGGCGTTCCCCTGGACATCGACGGCGACGACCTCCCCCTGCGCCACGAGCCGGCGGTGGCACCCCTGCTGACGGCACTCAGGGCGGTGGCCATGGCGGAGGCCGCGGATCGGTCTCAGGGTGCGGCTGATCGGTCCGGGGATGCCGCGGGCCGGTCTGAGGGTGCGGTGGATCGGTCCGGGGATGCCGCGGGCCGGTCTGAGGGTGCGGTGGATCGGTCCGGGGATGCCGCGGGCCGGTCTGAGGGTGCGGTGGATCGGTCCGAGGATGCCGCGGACCGGCCTCAGGACGTCGCGGACTTGCCTCAGGGGCCGGCGGACCGGCCCGAGGACATCGCGGATCGGCCCGAGGACGTCTGCTGGCTCGACACCGAGACCGCCCTGACGCTGCTCGCCTCTCCGCTCGCCGGCATGGACACGTCCGACCTGCGCCGTCTCGGGCGGGCGTTGCGCGAGGAGGAGCGGGCGGGCGGCAACCCGGTGCCGCCGCCCTCGGACGAACTGCTCGCGCGGGCCCTCGCCGAGCCGGAACGCCTGGTCGCGCACGACCCGGCGTACGCCCGGGGAGCCCAGCGCCTCGGCGCGCTGCTCAGGAAGGCCCGGCAGCGCCTGGCCGACGGCGGAACCGCCGAGGAGGCGCTGTGGGACCTGTGGGAGGGCACACCGTGGCCCGGACGTCTGGAGCGGGCCGCCCGGCGTGGCGGCGCGGCCGGCCGTAACGCCGACCGTGACCTGGACGCCGTGTGCGCGCTGTTCGCGACCTCCGCGCGCGCGGAGGAGCGCACCGGTGGCCGGGGCGCCCTGAACTTCCTGGAGGAGATCGAGGCCGAGGACATCGCCGCCGACACGCTCACCCGGCGTGCCGTACGCCCCGACGCCGTCCGCCTGATGACCGCGCACCGCGCCAAGGGCCTTCAGTGGCGCCTGGTCGTCGTCGCCGGCGTCCAAGAGGGACTGTGGCCGGACCTGCGCCGCCGCGGCTCCCTGCTGGAGGCCGACCGCATCGGCCGCGACGGACTCGCCGAACCGCTCACCCCGGGCGCGCTGCTGGCCGAGGAGCGCCGCCTGTTCTACGTCGCCGCCACGCGCGCGCGTGAACGCCTCGTCGTCACCGCGGTGAAGGCACCCGCCGACGACGGCGACCAGCCCTCCCGGTTCCTCACGGAACTCGGCGTCGAGGCCCAGGACGTCACGGGCCGCCCGCGTCGCCCGCTGTCCGTGGCCGCGCTCGTCGCCGAACTGCGCGCCACCACCGTCGACCCGCGCGTCTCGGGCACCCTGCGGGAGGCCGCCGCCCGCCGACTGGCCCGGCTCGCCGCGCTCGCCGACGAGGAGGGCCGCCCGCTGGTCCCCTCGGCGCACCCCTACCGCTGGTGGGGCATGTTCGAGCCGACCGAGAGCAAGGTGCCGCTGCGCAACCGCGACCAGCCCGTCGTGCTGTCCGGCAGCGCCCTGGACCAGCTCGCCAACACCTGCTCCCTGCAGTGGTTCCTGGGCCGCGAGGTGAAGGCCGACGCGCCCGCCACCGCCGCCCAGGGCTTCGGCAACGTCGTGCACGTCCTCGCCGACGAGGTGGCCTCCGGCCGCACCCCCGCCGACCTCGCCGTCCTCATGGAGCGCCTGGAGTCGGTGTGGAACGCGCTCGCCTTCGACGCGCCCTGGAAGTCGACGCAGGAGAAGCAGAACGCGCGCGTGGCGCTCGAACGGTTCCTGAAGTGGCATGTCCTGGAGCGCACCGGGCGTACACCGGTGGCCAGCGAGCACGACTTCGACGTCACCCTCGAAGCGGGCGACTACGAAGTGCGCATCCGCGGCCAGCTGGACCGTGTCGAGGCGGACGGCGAGGGACGCGCGTACGTCGTCGACTTCAAGACCGGCAAGCAGGCACCCAGCGCCGCGGAGGTGGCCCGCCATCCCCAGCTCGCCGTCTACCAGCTCGCCGTCCGCGAGGGCGCCGTCGACGACGCCTTCGACGGCGTACGCCCCGAGTCGGGCGGTGCCGAACTGGTGCACCTCAGGCAGGGCGCCGCCCAGCGGAACGGCGGCGAGACGCTGCCCAAGGTGCAGGCGCAGCAGCCGCTGGAGGGGGAGTGGGCCGGCGAGCTGCTGGCCACCGCCGCCGGGAAGGTCCTCGACGAGCGGTTCACGCCGACCGCGGGGCAGCACTGCGCGCACTGCGCGTTCCGGGCGTCGTGCAGCGCGCGGCCGGAGGGGCGTCACGTGGTCGAGTGACGCGCGTGACGCATCGCACCACAGGCGCTGACCTGCGCTTCCTCCCGCCCGACGGGCAATCTGGCCGCCACTGTCAGTGCCCGCCGCTAGCCTCTGCGACATGCCCGCCCGTATCACCGACCCCGAGCAGCTCAAGGAGCTCCTCGGCATCCCGTTCACCCCGGAGCAGACGGCCTGCATCACCGCACCGCCCGCCCCGCAGGTGATCGTGGCCGGAGCCGGATCGGGCAAGACCACGGTGATGGCGGCCCGCGTGGTGTGGCTGGTCGGCACCGGACAGGTCGCCCCCGAACAGGTCCTCGGACTGACCTTCACCAACAAGGCCGCGGGCGAACTCGCCGAACGCGTCCGCAAGGCCCTGATCAAGGCCGGCGTCACCGACCCCGATGTCATCGACCCGGACAACCCGCCGGGCGAGCCGGTGATCTCCACGTACCACGCCTTCGCCGGCCGCCTCCTGACCGACCACGGCCTGCGCCTCGGCCTGGAGCCCACGTCCCGGCTGCTCGCCGACGCCACCCGCTACCAGCTCGCCGCGCGCGTGCTGCGCGAGGCGCCCGGCCCGTATCCGGCCCTGACCCGCTCCTTCGCCGACCTGGTCAGCGACCTGCTCACCCTCGACTCCGAGCTCGCCGAACACCTCGTGCGCCCCGAGGACCTGCGCGCCTGGGACGCCGGCCTGCTGCGCGACCTGGACGGCACCAGACTCACCAACGCCGACCTGCGCAAGGTCCCCGAGACGGCCGCCGCCCGCCGCCAACTCGCCGAGCTCGTCCTGCGCTACCGCTCCGCCAAGCGCGAGCGCGACCTGCTCGACTTCGGCGACCAGATCGCCCTGTCCGCGGCCCTCGCCGGCATCGCCGAGGTCGGCCGCGTCCTGCGTGACGAGTTTCGCGTCGTGCTCCTCGACGAGTACCAGGACACCTCGGTCGCCCAGCGCGTCCTGCTGGCGGGCCTGTTCGGCGCCGGGACGGGCCACCCGGTGACCGCCGTCGGCGACCCCTGCCAGGCGATCTACGGCTGGCGCGGCGCCTCCGTCGCCAACCTCGACGACTTCCCCGAGCACTTCGCGCACGCCGACGGCCGACCCGCCACCCGCCAGGCCCTCAGCGAGAACCGCCGCAGCGGCGGCCGCCTCCTCGACCTCGCCAACGGCCTCGCCGAACCGCTGCGCGCCATGCACGCGGGCGTGGAGGCCCTCCGCCCGGCCCCCGGCGCCGAACGCGACGGCATGGTCCGCTGCGCCCTGCTGAGCACCCACGCCGAGGAGATCGACTGGATCGCCGACTCCATCGCCCACCTCGTGCGCACCGGGAAGGCACCCGCCGAGATCGCCGTCCTGTGCCGTACGGCCACCGACTTCGCCGAGATCCAGGGCGCCCTCGTCGCCCGGGACATCCCCGTCGAGGTGGTCGGGCTCTCCGGGCTGCTGCACCTGCCCGAGGTCGCCGACCTCGTCGCCGTCTGCGAGGTCCTCCAGGACCCGGGCGCCAACGCGTCCCTGGTGCGCCTGCTGAGCGGCCCGCGCTGGCGCATCGGCCCGCGCGACCTCGCCCTGCTGGGCCGGCGCGCCCGGCTGCTCGTGGCCCACGCGCGCGTGGGCGCCGACGACGACCCCGACCGGCGGCTCGCCGAAGCGGTGGAGGGCGTCGACCCGTCCGAGGTGATCTCGCTCGCGGACGCCCTCGACACGTTCCTGGAGACGCCGCTGGGCGGCACCGAGGGCGACGTCGACGACGGACTGCCGTTCTCCCCCGACGCGCGCGTGCGCTTCGCCCGCCTGGCCACCGAACTGCGCGATCTGCGCCGTTCGCTGGCCGACCCGCTGATGGACGTCCTGCACCGCGTCCTGGCCGTCACCGGCCTGGAGGTGGAGCTGTCGGCGTCCCCGCACGCCCTGGCCGCCCGCCGCCGCGAGACCCTGTCGAACTTCCTGGACATCGCCGCCTCCTTCGCCGCGAACGACGGGGAGGCCACCCTGCTGGCCTTCCTCGGCTTCCTGCGCACCGCCGCCCAGTACGAGAAGGGCCTCGACAACGCCCTCCCCGGCGGCGAGAACACCGTCAAGGTGCTCACCGCGCACAAGTCCAAGGGCCTGGAATGGGACGTCGTCGCCGTCCCCGGCCTGGTCACGGGCACCTTCCCCAGCACCCAGGGCCGCGAGAAGTGGACCTCCCAGGCCAAGGTGCTGCCGCACGCCCTGCGCGGCGACGCCGCCACCCTGCCCGACATCGAGGCCTGGGACTCCCGCGGCATGAAGGCCTTCCACGAGGCCATGAAGGAGCACCAGCACACCGAGGAACTCCGCCTCGGCTACGTCACCTTCACCCGCCCCCGCTCCCTGCTCCTCGGCTCCGGCCACTGGTGGGGCCCCGCCCAGAAGAAGCCCCGCGGACCGTCCGACTTCCTGCTGGCTCTGCACGACCACTGCGCCGCCGGGTACGGCGAGATCGAGGCCTGGGCGGACGAGCCCGGGGAGGACGAGGAGAACCCGGCCCTGCACCAGGCGTCCGCCGAACAGGCCTGGCCGCTGCCCCTGGACACCGCCGCCCTGGCCCGCCGCCGCGCGGCCGCCGAGACCGTCCTCGCCCACCTGGACGCCCTCGCCTCCCACGAGGACGACCACCCGGCGGCCGGCCACGACCCCGACACCTTCGACGACCCGGACTGGCCCGCACCGCCGGACGAGGACGAGGCGCTCCCGGGGGACGGCGACCCGTTCTTCGGCCCGGCCCGCGACGAGGACGAGGACTTCCCCGACGAGGACGCCGACGACTGGGACTCCTGGAGCACCGACCGCCCGACCGTCCCGCACCAGGCGGCCGCCCCGACCGTGCGCGCCCACGCCCGCCCGCACCCCACCGATCCGGAGCGCGAGCCCCTGACGCCCGAGGAGGCCCGCACCATCGCCTCCTGGGACCGCGACCTCGACGCGCTCACCGGAGAGCTCCTGCGCACCCGGCAGAGCGTCACGGACGTACCCCTGCCGACCTCGCTCACCGCCACCCAGCTGCTGCGCCTCGCCGCCGACCCGGACGGGCTGGCGCAGGAACTCGCGCGCCCCCTGCCGCACCCTCCGCAACCCGCCGCACGTCGAGGCACCCGGTTCCACGCCTGGGTGGAGACCCGCTTCGAAGCGCTGACGCTCCCCATGCTGGAGCCGGACGAGCTGCCCGGCCGCGAGGCCGAGATCGCCGACGAGCGCGACCTCGACGCCCTGAAGGAGGCCTTCGAACGCACCGAGTACGCGCACCGCACGCCCTACCGCGTCGAGGTCCCCTTCCAGCTCGCCCTCGCCGGCCGCGTCGTACGGGGCCGTATCGACGCCGTCTACAAGAACGGCGACGGGGACGGGGCGACGTACGAGATCCTCGACTGGAAGACCAGTCGCGGTCGCGCCGCCGATCCGCTCCAGCTCGCGATCTACCGGCTCGGCTGGGCCGAGCAGCAGGGCGTGCCGCCGGAGTCGGTCACGGCCGCCTTCCTGTACGTCCGCAGCGGCGAGGTGGTACGGCCCGTCGACCTTCCCGACCGGCCGGCCCTGGAGAGACTGCTCACCGGAGAAGGAGAAGCGGGACCGGGGTGACCGGGGCACTCGTGCGACCCCTGACAGGGGGCCATACCTGATAGCCCGGGGAAGCGGAGTGTGACGAACGCCCGACGAGGATGTCGGCGCGGGCCGATAGGCTCGTGACCATGAGCCAGACCCCGGACAGCGCCGTCCGCGCGTACATCGAGCAGCACCGCGCCGCCTTCCTCGACGACCTCGCCGCATGGCTGCGCATCCCCTCGGTGTCCGCCCAGCCCGACCACGCGCCCGACGTGCGGCGCAGCGCCGACTGGCTCGCCGCCAAACTCCGGGAGACCGGCTTCCCGACCGCCGAGGTCTGGGAGACTCCGGGCGCCCCCGCCGTCTTCGCGGAGTGGCCCGCCGACGACCCCGAGGCCCCCACCGTCCTCGTCTACGGCCACCACGACGTCCAGCCCGCCGCCCGCGAGGACGGCTGGGACAGCGAGCCCTTCGAGCCCGTCGTCCGCGGGAACCGCCTCTACGCGCGCGGGGCGGCCGACGACAAGGGCCAGGTGTTCTTCCACACACTCGGCGTCCGCGCCCACCTCGCCGCCACCGGCCGCGGCGCCCCGGCCGTCCACCTGAAGCTGCTCATCGAGGGCGAGGAGGAGTCCGGCTCCCCGCATTTCAGGGCCCTCGTCGAAGAGCGCGCCGCCCGGCTGACCGCCGACGGCGTGATCGTCTCCGACACCGGCATGTGGTCCGAGGACACCCCCACCGTGTGCACCGGCATGCGCGGCCTCGCCGAGTGCGAGATCCGGCTGTACGGTCCGGACCAGGACATCCACTCCGGCTCGTTCGGCGGCGCCGTGCCCAACCCCGCGACCGCCGTCGCCCGCCTCGTCGCCGCCCTGCACGACGAGCACGCGCGCGTGGCGATCCCCGGCTTCTACGACGACATCGTCGAGCTCACCGACCGCGAGCGCGAGCTCTTCGCCGAACTGCCCTTCGACGAGCGGCAGTGGCTGCGCACCGCCAAGTCCCGCGCCACCCACGGCGAGGCCGGACACACCACCCTGGAGCGCGTCTGGGCCCGCCCCACCGCCGAGGTCAACGGCATCGGCGGCGGCTACCAGGGCGCCGGCAGCAAGACGATCATCCCGTCGTCGGCGATGGTGAAGCTCTCCTTCCGGCTGGTCGCCGGACAGGACCCCGACCACATCGAGAAGGCCGTCCGCTCCTGGGCCGCCGAACAGGTGCCCGCCGGGATCCGTCAGGAGATCACGTTCGGCTCGGCCACGCGCCCGTGCCTGACCCCGCTCGACCACCCCGCACTCCAATCGGTCGCCCGCGCCATGGGTCGCGCCTTCGAGGGCCCGGTCCGCTTCACCCGCGAGGGTGGATCCGGACCGGCCGCCGATCTCCAGGAGGTCCTCGGCGCGCCCGTCCTCTTCCTGGGCATCTCCGTCCCCTCAGACGGCTGGCACGCCCCGAACGAGAAGGTCGAGCTCGACCTCCTCCTCAAGGGCGTCGAGACCAGCGCGTACCTGTGGGGCGACCTCGCGGAGAACTGGCGCCATGCGCCCTGACGAATCCGGGATGTCCGGAACGGCATCGCGCGCGGGGCACACTGGAGGGACCGCCCCGCATGCCGCACACGCGCCGGGCCCGGTTCCCTCCCGCCCTACCTCCTGCTGAACCGCCCGCCGAAACGAACCGTTGTACTGGGGGAGTTGGAAGCACCCGTGACCACCTGGACCGACCACACCGCCGACCGACCCATCTCGCTCACCGCCCCGAGCGGCATCGACCGCGCCGCCCACCACCGGCTCGACGAGGCCTGGCTCGCGGCGGCATGGAGCCACCCCACGACCCGCTGCTTCGTGGTCTCCGGCGGCCAGGTCCTCATCGACGAGACGTCGGACGGCCGGACCGAACTCGTCATGACGCCCTCCTTCGAGGCCCCCCTCACCGAGGCGCACCGCTACTTCCTGGGCACCGACGCGGACGGCGTCAGCTACTTCGCGCTCCAGAAGGACGCCCTGCCCGGTCGCATCGACCAGTCCGCCCGCCCGGCGGGCCTGCGCGAGGCCGGCCTGCTGCTGTCGCCGCGTGACGCGGGGCTGATGGTGCACGCGGTCGGCCTGGAGAACTGGCAGCGCACCCACCGCTTCTGCTCGCGCTGCGGCGAGCGCACGGTCATCGCCGCGGCCGGTCATATCCGCCGCTGCCCGGCCTGCGGCGCCGAGCACTACCCGCGCACCGACCCCGCCGTGATCATGGCCGTGACGGACGAGGACGACCGCATCCTGCTGGGCCGCCAGGTCCACTGGCCGGAGGGCCGCTTCTCGACGCTCGCCGGCTTCGTCGAGCCCGGCGAGTCCATCGAGCAGGCGGTGCGCCGCGAGGTCTACGAGGAGGCGGGCATCACCGTCGGCCAGGTCGAGTACGTCGCCAGTCAGCCCTGGCCGTTCCCGTCCAGCCTCATGCTGGGCTTCATGGCCCGCGCCACCTCGACCGACATCAACGTCGACGGCGACGAGATCAGCGAGGCCCGCTGGTTCTCCCGCGAAGAACTGCGCGTCGCGTTCGAGACCGAGGAGGTCCTGCCTCCGTACGGCATCTCGATCGCGGCCCGGCTGATCGAGCTCTGGTACGGCAAGCCGCTGCCCACCCGGAGCTTCGTCTGAGTACGGCCCGATGACGGCCGACCCGTACTGGAACCACAACGTCCACTACCACCCCGTGGTGCTCGCCGCCGTCCCCGACGGCTGCCGTACCGCCTTGGACGTCGGCTGCGGCGACGGCCTGCTCGCCCGCAAGCTCGCGGCCAGGGCAGAGACGGTGACCGGCGTGGACCGCTCGGTGGAGATGATCCGGCTCGCCCGCGAGACGGCGAGCGGGAACGCCACCTTCCTGGAAGCGGACTACCTCGGCGAGGCGGCGCTGAAAGGCGGCACGGCGCTGAAAGAGGGCGGATACGACTTCGTCAGCGCCGTTGCCGTCGTCCACCACACCCGGTTCGAGGACGCGGTCGCCCGCCTCACGGCGTTGCTCGCCCCCGGCGGCCGACTGGTGATCGTCGGCCTGGCCCGCGACCGGACCGTGCTGGACTTGATGATCAGCGTCTGCGCCCTGCTGCCGAACCGGCTGCGCGGGCTACTGCGCGGCGGCGAGGGAGGCCCGGCCGACGTTCCTGTTGAGGACCCGGCCATGCCGTGGGGAGAGGTCCGGCGGGCCGCACTCCGCCTGCTCCCTGGATGCCGGTACCGGCGTCGGCTGCTGTGGCGGTACACGGTGGTGTGGGACAAACCGCCGGTGCGGTGAGGCACGCCGTGCCCGAGGCGGGACGAACCGCGGAAGACCGGCGGGGACGAACCCCAAAGAGAGGCAACCGCAGAAAAAAGGTGGCCCCCGACCGAAGTCGGGGACCACCTCGTGCAAGCCCGAGTCGGCGTCCGCCTACGCGCCGATCTTCTGCTTCACCTGGGCCAGCGAAGGGTTCGTGAGCGTCGAGCCGTCGGCGAAGAGGACGGTCGGGACCGTCTGGTTTCCGCCATTCGCCTTCTCCACGAACGCCGCGGAGGCCGGGTCCTGCTCGATGTTGATCTCGGTGTACGCGATGCCCTCGCGGTCCATCTGGCTCTTCAGCCGGCGGCAGTAGCCGCACCACGTGGTGCTGTACATCGTCACAGTGCCCTGCATCTCGCTCGCGCTCCTTAGGCAGCTCGGGAAGCTCGTCCAGGGGAGGAACATATGCGATCCGGCCGCCATTCCCACCCGGGGTATCCGGCGGCACGTGACCCGCGCCGCACGGGCGGCACACGGCCGACGTGACGCCTGCCGTATTAGTACGACTGCAAGGGCCTCCCTGTGGACAACCGGCACAGCCGTCTCCGGCGACCTGGCAGCATGGCCGTGTGACAGCAGCAACGCACTCCCCTCTCTTCCCGCGGGTACCGGACTCGGCCGACGCGGTGCTCGAAGGGCTCGACCCCGAGCAGCGCGAGGTGGCCACCGCCCTGCACGGGCCGGTGTGCGTGCTGGCGGGGGCGGGCACGGGCAAGACGCGGGCGATCACCCACCGCATCGCCTACGGCGTGCGCGCCGGGATACTCCAGCCCTCCAGCGTGCTCGCCGTCACCTTCACCAACCGCGCCGCCGGCGAGATGCGCGGCCGTCTCCGCCAGCTCGGAGCGCAGGGCGTCCAGGCCCGTACGTTCCACTCCGCCGCGCTGCGTCAGCTCCAGTACTTCTGGCCGAAAGCGATCGGTGGCTCCATGCCCCGGCTCGTCGACCGCAAGATCCAGCTCGTCGCGGACGCGGCCGCAGCCTGTGGCACCCGACTCGACCGCAACGAGCTGCGTGACGTCACCGGCGAGATCGAGTGGTCGAAGGTCACCCAGACCGTCCCCGCCGACTACACGCTCGCCGCCAAGCGGGCCGGCCGCGAGGCCCCTCGCGACCCGGTGGAGATCGCCCACCTCTACGCGGCCTACGAAGACCTCAAACGCGACCGGAACGTCATCGACTTCGAGGACGTCCTGCTGCTGACCGTCGCCGTCCTCCAGGACCGGCACGACATCGCCGAGCAGGTCCGCTCCCAGTACCAGCACTTCGTCGTCGACGAGTACCAGGACGTCAGCCCGCTCCAGCAGCGCCTGCTGGACCTGTGGCTCGGTGAGCGGAACAACCTGTGCGTCGTCGGCGACGCCAGCCAGACGATCTACTCGTTCACGGGAGCGACCCCCGACCACCTCCTCGACTTCCGCACCCGCCACCCCGGCGCGACGGTCGTCAAACTCGTCCGCGACTACCGCTCGACGCCCCAGGTCGTCCACCTCGCGAACGGTCTGCTCGCCCAGGCCCGCGGCCGCGCCGCCGACCACCGCCTGGAACTGCTCTCCCAGCGGGCCCCGGGCCCCGAACCCGTCTACAGCGAGTACACCGACGAACCCGCCGAGGCCGAAGGAGCCGCCCGCCGGATCCGCGAGCTCATCGACGCCGGCGTCCCCGCCGCCGAGATCGCCGTCCTGTTCCGCACGAACTCCCAGTCCGAGACCTACGAACAGGCCCTCGCCGACGTGGGCGTCCCCTACCAGCTGCGCGGCGCCGAGCGGTTCTTCGACCGGCCCGAGGTGCGCAAGGCCGGCGTCGCCCTGCGCGGCGCGGCTCGCTTCGGCGGCAACGACTCCCTCCTCGACGACGCCGTCACCCTGCCCTCCCAGGTGCGCGCGGTCCTGTCGGGGGAGGGCTGGACCACCGAGCCGCCGGCCGGCTCCGGCGCCGTCAGAGAGCGCTGGGAATCCCTGGCCGCCCTGGTCGGCCTCGCCCACGACTTCGCGGCCGCCCGACCCGACGCCACCCTCGGGGACTTCGTCGCCGAGCTCGACGAACGCGCCAACGCCCAGCACGCCCCCACCATTCAGGGCGTCACGCTCGCCTCCCTGCACTCGGCCAAGGGTCTGGAATGGGACGTCGTCTTCCTGGTCGGCGTCGCCGAGGGCATGATGCCGATCACCTACGCGAAGACCGACGAACAGGTCGAGGAGGAACGCCGGCTCCTCTATGTCGGCGTGACCCGCGCCAGAGAACGGCTCCATGTCTCCTGGGCTCTGGCTCGATCGCCCGGCGGCCGCCCCAACCGCCGCCCCAGCCGGTTCCTCGACGGCCTGCGCCCCGGCTCCACCGCCACCGTCGGCCGCGCCGCCGCGGGTGCTTCCGGGGGTGTCGAGCGAGGCTTCGTGAGTGAGGCCCCGGCCGCCGTCCCACGACGCGGCCGGCGTACCCCCGCACGCTGCCGCGTCTGCGGCCGCACCCTCACCGACGCGGGTGAGATGAAGTTGATGCGCTGTGAGGAGTGCCCCTCCGACATGGACGAGGGGCTGTACGAGCGGTTGCGCGACTGGCGTGCGGAGCGGGCCCGGCGAAGCGGCCAGCCCGACTTCTGTGTCTTCACCGACAAGACGCTGATGGCCATCGCCGAGGCCGTGCCCGACGATGTCGGCGAACTGGCCCGCATCCCGGGCGTCCGCGCGCGTAAACTCACCCTGTACGGGGCCGATGTGCTGGCCCTTTGCGCGGGCCGGGAGGCCGGGGGAGACGACGAGCGGGACTGATACGAACTCGTCGAAAAAATAGTTTGCGCATGCCCCAGCAATCCCCATAGGTTCTAGGCACGAGAACAGCGGCCTTCTCGGAGGCCCTGATTCCGTGTTGTACTTGCATACCCGAACGGACTGGCTCACCCCAGTCCCAGAGACGCCGAGAGGAGGCGAGTCCAGTGATCAGCATCAACACCAGCACCATCAGCACGGCCAAACTGACCGATCGCTCGACCGTCTCCCTGTGCATGCTCGGCGCCTCGACCCTGGGCACCGGTCTGTCCGGCATTCGTGCCGAGCGTCCGGCGTCCTCCGTTTCTCTCGCGGGTCTTCCCGTCAGTGAGCGGAATGAGCGACCGACCAAGGCACTGGAAGCAGTAGTGGCACAGGCCCATGCCTATGCCTTTGCGGCCGGTGCCGGATTCCGGAAGCAGACAAAGCAGCACGACCTGATGTGGGCCTTCCGTGGGCCAGAACCCTGGAGTGATCCAGCCTGATCGACGATCAGGCCGGCGCCTTCAGGGCCGCGGAACCCCACCCGGGATCCGCGGCCCTTCTGTTTGTCCAAGAACTCGGACGACGGAACGAAGGAGCCTCGGGACAAGAAAAGAACCCGGTACCTAGCCGACACCCGGTCAACAGGCCGGACCGACCAGACGAGGAAGACGAACCGTGCAACTCGAAGCGCACGCCCCGTCCGTACCGCCTTCCGAAACGATCCCCCCGCCCGGCCTCACGGAGGACTCCACCTTGACCCCGCTCACCGCGCTCACCGCGCTCGACGACGCCATCGAGAACCTCGGCGTACCCGTCCCCTGCCGTTCCTACGACCCGGAGGTCTTCTTCGCCGAGTCGCCGGCGGACGTCGAGTACGCCAAGTCCCTCTGCCGCACCTGTCCGCTGATCGAGGCCTGCCTCGCCGGCGCCAAGGAGCGGCGTGAGCCCTGGGGCGTCTGGGGTGGCGAGCTGTTCGTGCAGGGCGTCGTCGTCGCCCGGAAGCGGCCGCGTGGTCGCCCGCGCAAGAACCCGGTCACGGCATGAACACCGCAGGAACGATCGATCGCCCCCTCACGCACGACCCCAAGAAGCAGGCCCCGATGAAGCCGTCCACCAGCGAGCCCACTGTCTCCGCGACCCCAGACTTCACCACCACCGGCGCGACCGACACGCGCCAGACGAGGACCCGAGAGATGCAACTCATCCCAGAAGCCCTGGCTCGTGCGCATATGCACGAGCGGCTGCATGAGGCCGAGCGGGAACGCCGGGCCGTGCGCCTGGCCACCGCTCGCCGGATGCAGCGCCGGGCGGAGCGCGCCTCGATGCGCGCCCGCCGTGCGCTCGCCATGGCGGTCATGCAGTAGCCGATCACACCTGAAGCGGTGGCCTCCCGGTCTCGGGAGGCGAAAACTCCCCACGGGGGCCGGTCCGTCCGAACGGACCGGCCCCCGCGGTGCGTTGTGACCGCCCAACCGCGGCCCGCGGAGTTATCGTCGCCTGGTGACGAGTCTTTCCGGAGACAGTGACCACGGCGGCCCCGGCGCGGAGCCGCAGCACTCCCTCGTGTGCGCCCGCTGCGGTGCCCCCGCCGACGGTCCCCCGCCCACCACCTGGACCTGTTCCGTGGAGAACGGCGTCCGTCAGTACTTCTGCGACCGCTGCTCGCGGGAGAACCTCAGATCCATCGAGGGTCGGTTGGACTCGGCCTGGTGGTGAGGCAGCCTCACGCCTCCGCGACCGAATCCTCCGCGTCCTCCTCCGGCACGAACCCCGGCAGCCACTCCTCCAGCTCCTCGCGCAGCCGCACCGTCGCTCCCAGCTGGCACAGGACGCCGATCGTGCTCAGGGTCACGCGATGGATCAGGAGGTACGCGGGCGGCAGGTTGAGCCGCTTGCCCAGCTGGTAGGCGGGGGAGCGGGGATCGGCCACGCGGCCCGCCTGGGTGCGCATCCAGCCGCGGGTGAAGGTGAAGTCGTCCGCCTGGGCCGGTTCGATGATCGGCAGGAGATAGTCGAGGACCGCGTCCGGGTCCAGCTCTATGGACTCCTTGACGAAGCCCTCGGCGCACAGCAGCTGGTAGACCGCCTCGGCGTCGCCGTCCAGGGTCATGCGCAGGGACTCGCCGATCGGCGTCGGCAGGCCTCCGGGGAGGCGGTCGACGGTGCCGAAGTCGAGGACGCCCAGGCGCCACTCGCCCTCGCCGTCCGGGTCGGCGGGGAGCAGGCGGAAGTTGCCCGGGTGCGGGTCGGCGTGCAGCAGACCGGTGCGGGCCGGGCCGGAGAACAGGAAACGGGCCAGGAGCTGGCCGGCGCGGTCGCGCTGCTCGGTGGTGCCGTCGGAGATGACCTCGGAGAGCGGGATTCCGTCGATCCACTCGGTGACCAGCACCTGGTCGCACTGGTGCACCACCGCCGGGACGACCACGTCGGGATCGTCCGTGAACTCCTCCGCGTGCACCTGCTGGGCCTGCGCCTCCAGGCCGTAGTCCAGCTCCTCGGAGACGCGGTCGCGCAGCTCGGCGATCAGCGGCTTGATGTCCATGCCCGGGATCAGCGGACCCAACAGGCGGGCGAACCGGCTCAGTTGGTTCAGGTCGGACAGGAGGGCCTCGCCCGCTCCCGGGTACTGCACCTTGACCGCCACCTCGCGACCGTCGTGCCACACGCCCCGGTGCACCTGCCCGATCGAGGCCGCCGCGGCGGGCTTGTCCTCGAACTCCAGGAACAGCTCCCGCCAGTCCGCGCCCAGCCGCTCCGCGAG
Source organism: Streptomyces sp. NPDC054794 (assembly GCF_053611585.1). Taxonomy (NCBI): domain Bacteria; kingdom Bacillati; phylum Actinomycetota; class Actinomycetes; order Kitasatosporales; family Streptomycetaceae; genus Streptomyces; species Streptomyces sp. NPDC054794. The sequence goes on from NZ_JBSHAQ010000006.1 coordinate 45,415, forward strand.
CACGGTGTGCACGGTGCGGGTCGGCATCGGGGGCGCTGCGTCCTGCAGCTTGGTCAGGGCCGCCCGGTAGGGGCCGGCGACCTCCTCGGGCAGCGCCGACTCGAAGACGGACAGGGCTTGCCCGAACTTCATCGCACCGCCCTTCAGCTCCCCGAGGACCTTGAACAACTGCTCGGCCGTGCGCTGTTGCAACTCGCGGCCGACGATCTCCGCGGACTCGCCCACGATCCGCTTGCCCAGCCCCCAGGTCGCCCGGCCGGCGAAGCCGAGCGGGAGCGCGGCGAGCTTGGCGGTCCGGGTGACCGCCTTCCGGGGAAGATCAGACATGCGCCCTCCAAGTCCCAGCCGGCCGTGCCGCGTCCGCCGTGCGTGGTCGCTGCGTCGACGGCCGTTGCCCCGCCATTGTCTCGTGTGCCGCCCCGTCCGTTGAGGAGTGTTCCCTGTTTCCTTTCTCCGCAGCTGCGCAGGGGCATGCCGGATGTGGCCGGACAGGCCGCGCGTGCCAGTGGAGAGTGGGCAGGGACACCTCCCAACGGTTTCCCGCGCTGGACGGCGTCTGCCCGTCCAGGAAGGCGAGCGCGTGCGCGGCCGCGAGCCCGGCGACCACCGTCGCCAGTGTCACGTCACACGCTCCCACCTGCCGTGCTCTGCCGGAGCGCCACTGCGCGATCAGGCGGGGCCAGGCCGGGTCCCGGTCGGTGCGGTCCTGGTGCAGACAGCCGGCGCAGCCGGTGCCGCCCGGTAGGACGAGGGGACCGACGATGCCCGTTCCCTCCACCACGCCCGCGTAGAGGTGGGGCGTACCGGAGGCCATGAGCGGTTCGGCGGCGGCCGGGTCGGGTGCGTGCACGACGACGTCGTCCCTCGGGGCGAGGATCACCAGCGAGAAGCCGGGGTCACCGGTGACGGGTGGTGCGGAAGGGGTGCGGCGCGGTGGGCGGCCGGGCGCCGCCCGGCGGGCCGCCCGGCGTGCGGCCTCGTCGCGGCGCTCGCCGATCGACTCGGCGGGCGGCCCGCCCGGTGTCACGTCCCAGGGCTCGACGTGGCCGACGTCCCGCACGTCGACCTCGCCGACCCCCGCGGCCGCCAGGAGCGAGGCCAGTGCGGCACCGACCCGGCCCGCGCCTCTGATCTGCACGCGCAGGGAGCGGCGGGCCGCCAGGCGGCCGATCGCGTCGCCGGGCTCGGAGGTGATCAGGGAGAGCGACGCGAGGTCGGGGCGCAGCCGGTCGAGCACCTCCTTGTTCTGTCGCAGGACGTCGGCCGCCGTGCCCCCTCCCCGTGCGTCGTCGAGCAGCCCCGCCCGTGACAGCCGCCCCACGAGCGCGTCCACCTGGCCGTCCGGCAGGTCCATGCGGCGTCCCTCCTCGCGCAGGAGCGGAAGCCCGCGGGTGCCGTTGAGCAGCTCCAGGAAGCTGCCCGTAGCCGTGTCCATCGGACCGAGGGTCAACGCGTGTGCCGGAGTCATCCCGAACTGCACGGTGTTGAGGTCGCGCCAGCCGCGCCGGAGCGCGGGTTTCACCATCGGATGCATGTCAGGCCCCCGTAGCCTCAGAAAAGTCCCGGAACATCCTGGTTCATCAGTGGAGTGCGTCGGAGGAACCGGTAACGCTCCGCCGACGACTGCCAGCATGCCCGGCGAGGCGCGCGGCCGCCGAAAGTTATCCACAGGCGGTGGGTATCGGTCGTATAAATCAAACGCATGGCGGGGGATCGGCATCGAACCGTCCCGGACCCGGGACTTCCCGCGTGTGCAGCGGGTAACGTCGGGGCGTGCCCGCCGACCCACTGCACCGCGCCGGAAAGTCACAGCGCAGCACGACGAGCCAGCCGCCGAGCGGCTCGGGGGTGAGCGCGATCGAGGTCCGCAGAAGCGCCCGGCGACGCCGGACGGTCTCCGCGTACCGCGAGGGCGATCGCACCGTCGTGCTGATCCCTGCCCGGATGTCCGAGGCGGAGGAGCAACGCTGGGTGAACCTCATGCTCGACAAGTTGGCCGCCCAGGAGAGCAAGCGGGTGCTGGGCGACGCCGAGCTCGCCGAGCGTGCCGAGCGGCTGTCGGCCCAGTACTTCGGCGGCCGGGCCCGGCCCGCCTCCGTGCGCTGGGTCACCAACCAGAACACGCGCTGGGGTTCGTGCACCCCGGCCGAGGGCAGCATCCGGCTCTCGCACCGGTTGCAGGGGATGCCCGAATACGTCGTCGACTACGTTCTGTGCCACGAGCTCGCGCATCTGCTGGTGCCGGGGCACGGGACCGACTTCTGGCAGCTCCTGGAGGCGTACCCGCGGACCGAGCGGGCGCGCGGCTACCTCGAAGGGGTGGTTGCCGCAGGCCGTTTGCCCCATTCGCCCGGTGCGCGCGGTGAGTAACCTCTCCCCCCGGCCCCGGCTGCAGCGTCCCTGAAGGCGGTTGTGTACCGGGTCTGTACCGACTTCAGCCGGTGGCCGGTTTTGCCGTTAGCCTGGCGCGACGCACTCACATTCGGGATGGGGGACGGTCGTTACGCATGGCCAGGGAATTCCAACGCGGCCACAAGGCCAGGATCAGTGACCTCACCGCGGGCACGGATCTGTACGTAGGCGTGCAGATCACCGCTCCGGGACTGACCTTCGACATCAGCTGCTTCGGCCTCGACGCCGACGAACGCCTCTCGGACGACCGGTACTTCGTCTTCTTCAACCAGCCGAAGTCCCCCGAGGAGGCCATCCAGCTGCTGGGTACGCAGTCCGGCGACACCGAGTCCTTCCGGATCACGCTGGACCGGATCCCGCCGCAGATCCAGAAGCTGTCGTTCACGGCGACCCTCGACGGCGCCGGGCAGATGTCACAGATCAACCCCGGCTACATCCGTATCGTGGCCGGCGGTGAGGAGGTGGCCCGGTACTCCTTCAACGGCTCGGAGTTCTCCACCGAACGGGCCGTGATGCTGGGCGACTTCTACCTGAAGGACGTCTGGCGGTTCGCCGCCGTCGGCCAGGGATTCGACGGCGGCCTCGAAGCGCTGCTGAAGAACTTCGGCGGTGAGGTCCTGGAGGAGGAGGCCCCGGCCGCCCCGCAGCAGCCGCAGGCCGGTGCCGCCCCGGGCTTCGCCCCGCCCGCGTTCGGCGCGCCGTCGGCCCCCGCACCGGCGCCTGCTCCGGCCCCCGCTCCGGCCCCGGCCCCCGCTCCGCAGCCCGCCGCGCAGGGCTTCGCGCCGCCGCCGGGCGCCACGCCGCCGCCCGCTCCGGCCCCGGCGCCCAATATGCACGGCGCGCCGACCGTCATCGCCCCCCTCGCTCCGCCCGTCGGCGGCACCGTGCCGCCTCCGTCGCCGGCCCCCGCGCCCTACGGCCAGCCCCCCGCCCCGAACGCCCCCATGCCGCCCGGTTACGGCCAGCCGCAGGCGCCGCAGGCCCCCATGCCGCCCGGTTACGGACAGCAGCCGCCCGCGCCGCCCGGATACGGCCAGCCGACCCCGCCCCCGGGCTACGGCCAGCAGCCGCCGTTCGGGCAGGTCCCCGGTCAGCAGGCCGCCGCCTACGGAGTGCCGCAGGGCGCTCCCCAGGGCGGTGCGGGTGTCACCGCGGCGCTCCAGCAGTTCAAGGAGACGCCCACGGGGCAGCGCTGGACGCAGCAGAACAAGAAGCTCGTCCGCGTCGACCTCGGCATCGGCGGCCAGCCCGTCCTGGCCCGCCAGGGCAGCATGGTGCTCTACCAGGGCAAGGTCGACTTCAGCTACAAGGGCGCCGGATTCTCGGGCCGGATCGTGGGCAACGCGACCGGCCAGGAGATGCAGCTGATGCGCTGCACCGGCCAGGGCCAGGTGTTCCTCGCCGAGGACGCCACGCACCTGCACCCCGTCGAGCTCCAGGGCGACGCGATCTGCGTCTCCGCCGAGAACGTCCTCGCCTTCGACGAGAGCCTCCAGTACGAGGTCCGTCGCATCGAGGGACACGGCATCCCCGGAGGCGCGCTGTTCACGATGCAGTTCCAGGGCACCGGCACGATCGTCGTGAAGACGCACGGCACGCCCGTCGTGCTGCCCGTCACGCCCACCACGTTCGCCGACTGCAACGCGGTGGTCGCCTGGTCGGCCGCCTCGCAGGTGATCGTCTCCAGCCAGGTCCGGATGCGCCGCAACGCCTACCCGGGCGACACCGGGGAGAGCATCAACCTGCAGTTCCGGGGCGCACCCGGCAACTTCATCGTCGTCCAGCCGTACGAGGTCTGAGGGAGCCCGTCATGAACCAGCCACTCGCGGGCTTCGCTCCCGCCCCCGTCACCTCTCGCATGGAGAACCACGGCAACCACATGCTGAAGGTCGCCATGCAGAGCGGAAGCGACCTCCTCGCGCGCGTAGGCTCGATGGTCGCCTACGAAGGCTTCATCCAGTACGAGCCCAACCCGCCCGCCGTGCGGCAGATCGCCCGCGACTGGATCACCGGCGAGGGCGCGCCCCTGATGAAGTGCTCCGGCGACGGCCTGCTGTACCTCGCCGACTACGGCGCGAACGTCGTCGTGATCAACCTCAACGGCGACGGCATCTCCGTCAACGCCACCAACCTGCTCGCCTTCGACGCGCACCTCTCCTGGGGTGTGGAGCGGGTCAAGGGGCTGGCGAAGTTCGCCGGACAGGGCCTGTGGAACACCAAGATCTCCGGGCAGGGCTGGGTGGCCCTGACCTCCCGGGGCAAGCCGATCGTCGTCGACTGCGGCGGCGGAGAGGACGAGACGTACGTCGACCCCGACGCGCTCGTCGCCTGGTCCCCGAACCTCAAGGTGAAGGGCAAGCGCAGCTTCAAGGCGCAGTCACTGATCGGCCGGGGCAGCGGAGAGGCCTACCAGATGGCCTTCTCCGGCCAGGGCATCGTCGTCGTCCAGCCCAGCGAGGACAGCACCGACCGCCTCCGGGTCCGGGGCTGAGGGGGAGCCAGAGTCACCATGCAGAGCCCGCTTTTCGCCTTCAACGACACGCAGAACCAGGAGCGCTACAGCCTGCAGAACAAGCAGATGCTGCGCGTCGTCCTGGAGGGCCACGACGACATCCTCGCCCGCAAGGGGACGATGGTCGCCTACCAGGGCCTCGTCGACTTCGACGCCGAGTACCGCAGCAACAACCAGGCACGCACGCGTGCGTACACCGGCGAGGGCCTGGACCTGATGCGCTGCCACGGGCAGGGCACGGTCTACCTCGCCAACCTCGCCCAGCACATCCACGTGATGGACGTGGAGCAGGACGGGCTGACGGTCGACAGCAGCTACGTCCTCGCCATGGACTCCTCGCTGCACCACGAGGTCATCGCCGTCGACAGCCTCTACGGCATCTCCGGGTCCGGGAAGTACCAGCTCAACATCACCGGCCGCGGCAAGGTCGCTCTGATGACCTCGGGCGCGCCGCTGCTGATGCAGGTCACGCCGGACAAGTACGTCAACTGCGACGCCGACGCGATCGTCGCCTGGTCCACCGGGCTGCGGGTGCAGATGCAGGCCCAGACGCACTCCTCCGGTGTGTGGCGGCGCCGCGGCAACACCGGTGAGGGCTGGGAGCTCAGCTTCATGGGCAGCGGCTTCGCGCTCGTCCAGCCCAGCGAGCTGCTGCCGCCGCAGCACGCCCAGATCGGCCAGGGCCTGGCCGCCCAGTTCGGCATGGGCCAGCACGGGGCGCGAGCGCAGAACCAGGGCAACGTCTGGAGCTGAGCGTCCAGTAAGTCGACGTAAGGGGCGGCCGCCCATGTGGCCGCCCCTTACACGTGGCTCAGGCTCCGAGCCTGGCGCGCGTCTGCTCCAGCAGCCGTACGACCGAGTCGTCGGCGACCTGCGCCACCTCGTCGTAGCCGAACCAGCGCACGTCGAGCGACTCGTCGCTGATGGCGTGCTCGGCGTCGCTCGGGGCGAGGACCGCGTACTGGACGTCGAAGTGCCAGTGGCACGGCGCGGGAATCGGATGCCGGTCCAGGCGGACCGGGCCGCCCGCAAGCAGCGTCAGCCCGCGGATGCCGGACTCCTCGGTCGTCTCACGCAGCGCCGCCGCCTCCAGCGTGGCGTCGCCCGGTTCGCAGTGGCCGCCCATCTGCAGCCACATGCGCAGCTTCCGGTGCAGCGTGAGCAGCACACGGCCGCGCTCCGGGTCGATCACCAGGGCGCTCGCCGTGATGTGGCCCGCGTGGCAGGCCTTCCACATGCCGTCCGGATGTGCCGTCAAGTGGTCCAGGTAGGACTGGCGCAGCTCTTCCTGGCCCTCGAAGCCCTTCAGCACGAGGACCGTGTCGTCGTACAGGCTCACTCGGTGTCGTCGCCCTTGCCGTCCTCGGTGTCCTTGTGCAGGTTCGGCTTCTCGCCGGAGCCGCTCGCCGCCTCGCCGAGCATCTTGTCCAGCTCGGAGAAGTCCAGCTGCTCGCGGTGCACGAAACCGTCCGGGTCGTCCAGGTCGGTGGCCGTCGGCAGCATGTCCGGGTGGGCCCACAGGGCGTCCCGGCCGTCGACCCCGCGCGCGTCCGTGAGCGAGGCCCACAGGCGCGAGGCGTCACGCAGGCGGCGCGGCCGCAGTTCGAGACCGATCAGCGTGGCGAACGTCTGCTCCGCGGGGCCACCCGTGGCACGGCGGCGGCGCAGCGTCTCGCGAAGGGCGTCGGCGGACGACAGACGCGGCTTCGCGGCCGCGTGGACCACCGCGTCCACCCAGCCCTCCACGAGCGCCAGAGCCGTCTCCAGGCGGGCCAGGGCGGTCTTCTGCTCCGGCGTGTCCTCCGGCTGGAACATGCCCTGCTGCAGCGCGTCCTGAAGCTGCTCGGGGTTCTGCGGGTCGAACTGGCCGACCACGTCCTCCAGCTTGGCGGTGTCGACCTTGATCCCGCGCGCGTATCCGTCGACGGCGCCGAACAGGTGCGAGCGCAGCCACGGCACGTGCGCGAAGAGACGCTGGTGGGCCGCCTCGCGCAGGGCGAGGTAGAGCCGCACCTCGTCCTTCGGCACGCCCAGGTCCTTGCCGAACGCGTCGACGTTCACCGGCAGGAGCGCGGCCTTGCCGGCCGGGCCGAGCGGCAGGCCGATGTCGGTCGAACCGACGACCTCGCCCGCGAGCACGCCCACGGCCTGGCCGATCTGCGTGCCGAACATGGCGCCGCCCATCGAGCGCATCATGCCGATCAGCGGGCCCGCCATGGCCTGCATCTCCTCCGGCAGGACGTCGCCCATGGCCGCGCCGACGCGCTCGGCGACCGGGTCGACCAGTTCCTGCCACGCGGGCAGGGTCGCCTCGACCCACTCCGCGCGGGACCACGCCACGGCGGTGCCGGAGCCGGACGGCAGGGACGTCGCGTCGTCCAGCCACAGGTCGGCCAGGCGGACGGCCTCCTGGACCGCGGTGCGCTCGGCGGGGCCGACGCTCGCGTCCTTGACGCCGTCGGACGTGCCCTGGGAGACCGTCTGGCGGGCGATCTGCTTGGCCATGTCCCAGTTCACCGGGCCGCCCTCGTACGAGAGCATCTGGCCCAGCTGCTGGAACGCGGCGCCCAGGTCGGTGGGGTTCAGTGAACCGAACATGGCAGCGAGCGGATTGTCCGCGCCGGGGCCACCGAAGCCCCCTGCTCCGGGCAGTCCGAAAGCGAACGGGTTGGCCGGTCCCTGCTCACCACCGCTCTGCTGGTCCTTCTTCTTGCCCTCGTCGCCGTCTTCCGGCTCCTCCGGCGGAAGGCCGAATCCGAATGGGGTGTCACTCACGGGATTCCTCGGCTGGTAAGGCCGCCGGTCTCTTCCGGCGGCGCGGCTGCCCGACAACACCACCCAGCGTAGACACCCGGACCCGATCGGGCCTCGGTGCTTCGCCGACTCTTGGCCTGCGGCAGGATGGATGCCACCTGGTACGTACGCGGCGCTCGCGCTCGTACTGAAGACAACCGCTGGAGACGCCCGGTGAGTTCCCCAGATCCGCAGGTTCGCGCAGCGCGAAACCATTCAACCCCGCCCGCTCTGCGCGGGCCCGTCGTGGCCGTGACCGGCGCCGCGAGCGGGGTCGGCGCGCTGCTCACCGAGCGGCTGGCCGCGTCCGAGGGGATCAAGCAGGTCGTCGCCATCGACGAGCGGCGCGGGGAGTGCGCACAGGCGCAGTGGCACATCCTCGATGTGCGGGATCCGGCGATCGCGGACAAGCTGCGGGGCGCGGACGTGGTGGTGCATCTGGCCCTCGACCTCGACCTGGGGAGTGACGCCGCCGCCCGGACGGCCTACAACGTGCGGGGGACGCAGACGGTGCTGACCGCCGCGGCGGCCGCCGGGGTGCACCGGGTGGTGCTGTGCACCTCGGCGATGGTCTACGGAGCGCTGCCGGACAACGAGCTGCCGCTCTCGGAGGACGCGGAGCTGCGGGCGACGGCGGAGGCCACGGGGGTCGGGGACCTGCTGGAGATCGAGCGGCTCGCGCGGCGGGCTCCGCGGGCGCATCCGGGGCTCAATGTCACCGTGGTGCGGCCCGCTGTCCTGGTCGGGGGTACGGACACCGCGCTGACCAGGTACTTCGAGTCGCCTCGGCTGCTGGTGGTGGCCGGGTCCCGGCCCGCCTGGCAGTTCTGTCACGTCGAGGATCTGGTCGGTGCTCTGGAGTACGCCGTCCTGGAGAAGGTCGAGGGTGAGCTGGCCGTCGGGTGTGACGGGTGGCTGGAGCAGGAGGAGGTCGAGGAGCTCAGCGGGATCCGGCGGATGGAGCTGCCGTCGGCGGTCGCGCTGGGGGCGGCGGCACGGCTGCACCGGATCGGGCTCACTCCGTCGCCGGCCGGGGATCTCGCGTACACGATGTACCCCTGGGTGGTGAGCGGGAGCCGGCTGCACGACGCCGGGTGGCGGCCGCGGTGGACCAACGAGGAGGTGCTCGCGGAGCTGCTGGAGGAGGTGTCCGGGCGGCATACGGTCGCCGGGCGGCGGCTCGGGCGCAAGGACGCGACGGCTGCGGGGGCCGCGGGGGCGACGGTCGCTCTGCTGGGCGCGGCGGCGGTCGTACGGCGCGCCCGCAAGGCGCGGCGCCGGATCTGAGGCGAGGGGCGCCGGCCTTCGGACCCCGCCCGGGGAGTCGCCCTTGTAGGACACTCCAAACCACCACGCGCGCGTGCCTGGTGAAAGTCGCATTCCGGGTTGTCGGAGGCGTGCGGCACGATGGGGGTATGGCAGTTACGAACGATCACCCCGGTGAGCAGGCGGCGCAGGACCCCATCAAGCTGATCGCCATACGTGAGACCGCGCTCTCCGTGGACGAGGTCTTCCGGGCGGTCGGGGACGACGCGGCCGGGGGAATCGCGCTGTTCGTGGGCACCGTGCGGAATCACGACGGCGGGGCCGACGTCGACGCGCTCGGGTACTCGTGCCATCCCAGTGCCGAGGCCGAGATGCGCCGGATCGCCGAGAAGGTGGTCGCGGAGTACCCGGTGCGGGCGCTGGCCGCCGTGCACCGGGTGGGGGACCTGGGGGTCGGGGACCTGGCCGTGGTCGTGGCGGTCTCCTGCCCGCACCGGGGAGAGGCCTTCGAGGCCTGCCGCAAGCTCATCGACGACCTCAAGCACGAGGTGCCGATCTGGAAGCACCAGAGGTTCTCCGACGGCGCCGAGGAGTGGGTCGGGGCCTGCTGATTCCCCCCGGGGTGTCCGGTTGCGTAACCGCCCCCCTGGCATGAGCGTTGTCACTGCGAATGGTTAATCTGTTGATCAGTCAGTCGCGGATGCTCATGGGGTTGGGAGGTCGGCATGGCAGCACTCGCCTGGTTGCTCATTCCGCTCGTTGCTGCGATCGGCGCCGGTCTGTGGGGCAGTTGGGCCAATCGGACGCGCAGGGTGCGCGGCGACGGCCCGGAGCTCGACGGGTACGCCCGTTTCAGGGAGGCCATGGAGAGGTCCCACACCAGTACCTGAGGCGCCCGACCGGGTGCCCTGACGGTGTGCTGACAGAAGCGTCCCGTACTGTCGTGACATGCCACGCCGCACCGCGACGATGCTCGCCTCCACCCTGATGCTGATCGCGCTCCTGTGCGCGGGGGTGCTCATCCCCGTGCCGTACGCGGTGATGTCCCCGGGGCCGACCGTGAACACGCTCGGGGAGCACGACGGCGAGCCGGTGCTGCAGATCGCCGGGCACAAGACGTACGGCACCTCCGGGCATCTGAACATGACCACCGTCCGGGTCACCAGCGCCGACTACCGGATGAACCTCGTCGAGGCGGTCTACGGCTGGCTCGCCCATGACAACAAGGTCGTGCCGCACGACACGCTGTACCCGGACGGCAAGACCGAGGAGCAGTCCACCCAGGAGAACGCCGAGGAGTTCAACCAGTCCCAGGAGAGCGCCAAGGTCGCGGCGCTCAAGGAACTCGGCGTCCCGGTGAAGTCCTGGGTGATCGTCGCGACGGTCCTCAGGGACTCCCCGGCCGAGGGCAGGCTGCACGCCGGAGACGTGATCAAGACCGTGGACGGCACGGCCGTGAAGCAGCCGGCCGATGTCGCCAAGCTGGTCACCAAGCACAAGCCCGGCGAGAGCGTGACGTTCACCATCGTCCCGGCCAAGGAGCAGGCAGCCGCCGAGAAGGCGAACCGGACGCCGACCAAGACCCAGGACGTCACGATCACGACGAAGGCCTCGAACGACAGCGGTGCCAAGCGCGCCATCGTCGGGATCTCCGCCGGGACCGACCACACCTTCCCGTTCAGCATCGACATCAAGCTCGCCGACGTCGGCGGGCCGAGTGCCGGTCTGATGTTCGCGCTCGGCATCTACGACAAGCTCACCCCGGGCAGCCTCACCGGCGGCAAGTTCGTCGCCGGTACGGGCACGATCGACGACGCCGGCACCGTCGGGCCGATCGGCGGCATCGAGCTCAAGACCGTCGGCGCGCGCAGCAAGGGCGCCCAGTACTTCCTGACGCCCGCCGAGAACTGCGCGTCCGCGGCCAAGGACACCCCGGGCGGACTCACCCTCGTCAAGGTGAAGACGATCAACGACGCGCTCGCCGCCCTCAAGGACATCCGCAGCGGCGACACCGCCGACCTGCCGAAGTGCACCACCAAGGGCTGACCCGGAGCGTCCGACGGCGCGTAAACGGCTGGGGGCGCCCCCCGATGCAGGGGGCGCCCCCAGTGCCGTACTGGAAAGGGTCAGTCCTCGAAGGTCGCCTTCAGCGCCTCCGCCAGGCCCGGCACCAGGTCGGGGCCCGTGAGGACCTCCGTCGGGGTGTCCTTCTCGCGCAGGCGCAGGGCCGAGTCGCGGGTGCCGTCGCGCAGGACCGCGACCGTCATACGGACCTCCTGGCGCTCGGGGTGGTTCGCCACCCACTTCGCCAGCTTCGCCTCGCCGAGACCCTGCGGGACCTGGGCCTCGGCGGACGGGGGAAGCATCAGGCGCTCCACGGTGAGCGCGCATCCGGCCACCGCGCCGGGCCAGGCGATGGTGCCGAGGAACTCGTCGAGCGGCCTGTCCGTTGGAACCTCGTCCTGCTCGATCGGGGTGAGACCGGTGGTCTCGGGCTCGTCCTGCAGGCCGAGCTGGGCCGCGAGGGCAGGTTCCTGGGCCCGCAGCCGCGCGGTGTCTACAAGGGCGAAGAGGCGAGCGGGCTGGTCCCAGCCGAGGCCGGAGGCGTACTCGTCGATTTCGAGTACCGCCCGGGTGAGCGGGTTCGCTGCCATGGGAGTGTTGGACATGGTCACAATCCTGCCTCGTTCCCCACCTGAATCGGGAACCGAGTAAACCGTGAGTAAGTTGCATAGGTGTGGGCCCACGATCACGGGGGGCCACGGACGGTCCACGAACACGAGGGCCTGACGGAACAACAGCGAACTTCGAGGGGCGCACCTTGGCTTTCCAGATGCCGGACCGCGGCGGAGGCCCGACGGGGCCGCGTATCAGAGCGGGCCGCCCGTCCCGACGTGTCCGGACCCTGCTCATGACACTGGGCGTCCTTGCCGTCCTCGGCATGGCGTTCACCATGTTCGCGGGGTTCTGGACGGACTGGCTGTGGTACCGGTCGGTGCACTACTCGTCCGTGTTCACCACGACGCTGTGGACCAAGATCGGGCTGTTCTTCGTCTTCGGTCTGCTGATGGCGGCCGCGGTCGGCTTCAACATCTGGCTGGCCCACCGGATGCGGCCCCCGCTGAGCGCCATGTCCGTGGAGCAGCAGAGCCTCGACCGCTACCGCATGGGCATCGCGCCGTACAAGAAGTGGCTGCTGCTCGGCGTCACCGCCCTGGTGGGCCTGATCGCCGGCGCGTCCGCGGCGGGCCAGTGGCGGACCTGGCTGATGTGGGTCAACGGCGTGCCCTTCCACCAGAAGGACCCGCAGTTCCACCTCGACGTCTCCTTCTACGCCTTCGACCTGCCCTGGTACCGGTTCCTGCTCGGCTTCGGCTTCGCCACCGCGATCCTGTCCCTGATCGCCGCCGCGCTCACCCACTACCTGTACGGCGGGCTGCGCGTCACCAGCCCGGGCGCGCGCGCCACCGCCGCGGCCACCGGGCACCTGTCCGTGCTGCTCGGCGTCTTCGTCGCCCTGAAGGCGGTGGCCTACTGGCTCGACCGGTACGGACTCGCCGTCAAGTCCAGCGACTTCAAGGCGACGGGCAACTGGACCGGCCTCAGGTACGTCGACGCCAACGCCTATCTGCCGGCCAAGACGATCCTGTTCTGCATCGCCGTGATCTGCGCGCTGCTGTTCTTCGCCACCCTGTGGCGGCGCACCTGGCAGCTGCCCGTCATCGGCTTCGGCCTGATGGTCCTGTCGGCCATCCTGATCGGCGGCCTGTACCCGGCGATCGTGCAGAAGTTCCAGGTCCAGCCGAACGAGCAGGCCAAGGAGGCGCCGTACGTCGCGAAGAACATCAAGGCGACGCGTGAGGCCTACGGCATCGACGACGCCAACGTCAGCGAGTACGCGGGCAAGAGCAGCACCAAGGACAGGACCAAGCTCCGCGAGACCGTCGCCGACGCCGCGAGCATCCGCATCCTGGACCCGAACATCGTCTCGCCGACGTTCCAGCAGCTCCAGCAGATGCGCAACTACTACGCCTTCCCGAACAACCTCGACGTCGACCGGTACGGCAAGGGCGGCAAGGAGCAGGACACGGTCGTCGGCCTGCGCGAGCTGAACCTCAACGGCATCCCGAAGAACAACTGGATCAACGACCACTTCCGCTACACCCACGGTTACGGCGTGGTCGCCGCCAAGGGCACCGAGGCCGACGACGAGGGCCGCCCGGTCTTCTCCGAGTACGACCTGCCGTCCTCCGGTGACCTCGGGACGTACCAGCAGCGGATCTACTACGGCGAGAAGACGTCCACGTACTCGATCGTCGGCGGTCCCCAGAAGGAGATCGACTACTCCGACGACACGGGTGAGAAGACCACCAGCTACAAGGCGAAGAGCGGCGTCAACCTCTCCAACCCGATCAACCGTGCCGCGTACGCGGTGGCGTTCAACGAGCCGCAGATCCTGTACTCCGGCGCGATCGGCGAGGGCTCGCGGATCCTGTACAACCGCACGCCCAAGGAGCGCGTCGAGGCGGTCGCGCCCTGGCTGACCATCGACGGCGACGCCTACCCGGCGGTCGTGGACGGCCACATCCAGTGGATCATCGACGCCTACACGACGACGAACGGGTACCCGTACGCCTCCCGTACGACCCTCGGCGACACGACGGCCGACTCACTGACCGCGGCGAACAACTCCCGCGCGGTGGTGGCCCAGCAGAACCAGGTCAACTACATCCGCAACTCGGTGAAGGCGACGGTCGACGCGTACACCGGTGAGGTCAAGCTGTACCAGTGGGACACCCAGGACCCGGTCCTGAAGACCTGGATGAAGGCGTTCCCGGGCACGGTGAAGCCGAGGGCGGACATCTCGCCCGCGCTGCTGGCCCATCTGCGGTATCCGCAGGACCTGTTCAAGGTCCAGCGCGAGCTGCTCACCCGCTACCACGTGACGGACGCGCAGACCTTCCTCAGCGGCAGCGAGGTGTGGCAGGTGCCGGACGACCCGACCAACAAGTCGGGCAACGCGGTGCCGCCGTACTACCTGAGCATGAAGATGCCCGACCAGCAGGGGCAGGCGTTCTCCCTCACCTCGACGTTCACGCCGAACGGCAGGGACAACCTCAGCGCCTTCATGGCGGTCGACTCCGAGGCCGGCACGAGCGACTACGGCAAGATCAGAGTGCTGAAACTGCCGACGAGCACGACGGTCGACGGGCCCAAGCAGGTGCAGAGCCAGTTCAACTCCAACTCCCAGCAGAACATCGCCGAGTTCGTCCGGCTCAACAGCGGTGGTGACTCGGAGATCGAGTACGGCAACCTGCTGACCGTGCCGCTCGACGGCGGACTGCTCTACGTGGAGCCGGTGTACGTGCGCGGTGGCGGGCTCAAGTACCCGCTGCTGCGGAAGGTGTTGGTGACCTACGGCGGCACCACCGCCTTCGAGGACACCCTCGGCCAGGCGCTCGACAAGATCTTCGGAACGTCGACCACCGCGCCACCGGACACCGGTACGAACAACCCGCCGACGTCCGGCAACGCCACGGTCCGTGACGCGCTGAGCGACGCCCAGAAGGCCTTCGAGGACGGGCAGAAGGCCCTGAAGGAGAGCGACTGGGGGGCGTACGGCCAGGCGCAGAAGGACCTGCAGAGCGCGCTGAAGCGGGCCGAGGAGGCGCAGGCGAAGGCCGACAAGGCCGGCGGCAGCGGCCAGAACGCCGGCCGGAACACGGGCGGCGACTCGGCCACGGGCGGAGGCGGGAAGACGAGCAGCAGTCCCAGCCCGAGCGGCAGTCCGAGTGCCAGCCCGAGTCCGAGCGGAAGTCCCGGCAGTGGTTGATCGACAGCGCTGAGCAACAGGGGCTGATCAAGAGCCACTCCGCGCCGTGATACGGTTGCACCACAACGGCGCGGGGTGGAGCAGCTCGGTAGCTCGCTGGGCTCATAACCCAGAGGTCGCAGGTTCAAATCCTGTCCCCGCTACTGCAATCGAAGGCCCGGATCCTCAGGGATCCGGGCCTTCGTGGTGTGCGAACGCATGTGCCGGTGCGCGGTCCCGCCGTGCCGCCGTGGGGAGTTGGGGGATGTGTGTTTGACTTGTCTCTCTGTGGGCATGTCGACAAAACGCTGAAGTGACCTCCCGGGCTGCGGTATACCGGGTGTACCGAGGTTGCAGGTGGTGCGACGATGGACGTTATGGGGGACAAGGCAACTCTGTTGGAGACAGGGCGTTTTGCGCAGCATGCCGACTTTGTGCAGTCGGCCGAACGCGTGCAGGCCGCTGAGCTCGTGCAGTCCGCGGACCTTGTACAGACCGCCGAACTCGTGCGGGCCACGGATCTTGCGCGGACAGGGGACTTCGAGCGGGGCACCGACCTCGCGCGGACAGGTGACTGCGGGCCGGGCGTCGACCTCGCGCGGACCGGGGACTTCGAGCGGGCCAGCGACCTCGCGCAGTCCGCGGACCTGGTGCCGGCCTCCGGCCGGGACGAGGCCGGCGAGGCGGCCGAGGAGGCGCGTCAGCGGCTCGCCGCGGAAACCGGCGACGTCGAGGCGATGAGCGTCCTCGGGGCCATGCTGCTGCGCCGCGGCGACCTCGACGGAGCCGAGCCCCCGCTGCGCGGAGCCACGGCCGCCGGTGACCGTGCGGCCGCCAACAACCTCGGCGTCCTCCTGCACCAGCGCGGCTACCCGGAGGAGGCCGCCGGATGGTGGCGGATCGCCGCCGTCGCCGGTTCCGCGGCCGCCGCGCACGCGCTGGGCCGCCACCACCGTGAGCGCGGCGACGAGCCCGCCGCCGAGTACTGGCTGCGCCAGTCCGCCGAACAGGGACACGTGCTGGGCGCCTACGCGCTCGCCGACCTGCTGGAGCACCGCGGGGAAGCCGGCGCCGGCCAGTGGATGCGGGCCGCCGCCGAGCGGGGGCACCGGGAGGCGGCGTACCGGCTGGCGCGCGCGCTCGACCGCAAGGCCGCGTGCGAGGACGAGGCCGGGTCTGACAACGCTGTCGAAGAGGCCGAGCAGTGGTACCGGCAGGCCGCCGCGCGCGGACACCGCCGGGCCGCGCTGCACCTCGGGGCGATCCTGGAGAAGCGCGGTGAGCTCAAGGAGGCCGGGCGCTGGTACCTGACCTCCGCCAAGGACGGGGAGGCCCGCGCCGCCTGCGCGCTCGGCTTCCTGCTGCGCGACGCCGGGGACACCGAGAGCGCCGCCGTGTGGTGGCTGCGGGCCGCCCAGGACGGCGACGGCAACGCGGCCAACGCGCTCGGCGCGCTGCACGCCGAGCGCGGGGAGACGCAGACCGCCGAGCGGTGGTACCGGGCGGCGATGGACGCCGGGGACGACAACGGCGCGTACAACCTCGGGCTGCTCTGCGCCGAGCAGGGGCGGACCGGGCCGGCCGAGCAGTGGTACCGGCGCGCGGCCTACGCCGGGCACCGGGAGGCCGCGAACGCGCTCGCGATCCTGCTGCTGCAGGGCGGCGACACGACCGGGGCCGAGCCGTGGTTCTCCAAGGCGGCGGAGGCGGGCAGCGTGGACGCGGCCTTCAACCTGGGGATCCTGTACGCCGGACGGGACACCGACGAGGACGCCACGGCCGCGCTGCGGTGGTACGAGCGGGCGGCCTCCGCCGGTCACACGGAGGCGGCGCTGCAGGTCGGCATCGCGCGGCTGCGCGAGGGCGACGAGCAGGAGGCCGAGCGGCATCTGCGGTGTGCGGCGGGCGGCGGCAGCGCCGAGGCCGCGTACCGGCTGGCCGCCGTGCTGGACGCGCGGCGCCCCGCCGTCTCCGAGCACGAGCTGGGCGAGTCGGCGCACGAGAAGACCGAGTGCGAGGAGTGGTACGAGCGGGCCGCGTCCCAGGGCCATCGCCGGGCGCAGGTTCGGGTCGGGATGCTCGCCGCCGCGCGCGGCGACGTGGTGGAGGCGGCGCGGTGGTACCGGGCGGCCGCCGAGGCGGGGTCGCGCAACGGCGCGTTCAACCTCGGGCTGCTGCTGGCTCGGGAGGGGAGCGAGCCGGAGGCGGCCGTGTGGTGGACGCGGGCGGCCGACGCGGGGCATGGACGGGCGGCGCTCCGGCTGGCTCTCGTCTACGCGCGTCGTGGCGAGCTGGCGGAGGGCCAGCGCTGGGCCGACCGCGCGGTGTCCCTGGGGCCGGCGGAGGTCTCGGAGCGGGCGACGCGGCTGCGGGACGCGCTGCGGGAGGAGCTGTCCGCGTAGGCGGACCCCCGGCCGGGGAGCCTGCCGGGGGCGCTCCCACAAGCGATTTGCTTCCCCGCGCGTCCTTCACGTAATGTTGCGTTCACCGACGCGGGGTGGAGCAGCTCGGTAGCTCGCTGGGCTCATAACCCAGAGGTCGCAGGTTCAAATCCTGTCCCCGCTACTGAAGACCAGGGCCGGAATCCAGAAATGGGTTCCGGCCCTGGTCGTTGTGTGCCCTGGTCGTTGTGTGCCCTGTGCGGCGTGTGTTCCGCGGGGACGGCCGTACGCAGCACAAAGCCCCGGCGCCGTGTCCGGCGGCCGGGGCTGAGCAGGCTTTCCGCTACGCGCTCGCGCAGTCCGGGCAGAGCCCGCGGTACGTCATCTCCACGTCCGAGACCGTGAAGCCGAAGCGCTCCGAGTCGGGCAGGTCGGCGAGCGGGTTGCCGATCGGGCGGACGTCGCGGATCGCGCCGCACCGGGCGCACACCAGGTGGTGGTGCGGGCGGTGGGCGTTCGGGTCGTACCGCTTGGCGCGTTTGTCCGTGCTGACTTCGAGCACCTCGCCGAGCGAGACCAGCTCACCGAGCGTGTTGTAGACGGTCGCCCGGGAGATCTCGGGCAGCTTGGCGACGGCCCGCGCGTGGACCTCGTCGGCCGTCAGGTGGACGTGCTCGCCGTCGAGGACCTCGGCCACGACGCGCCGCTGCGCGGTCATCCGCCATCCACGTCCGCGCAGCCGTTCCAGAAGGTCACTCATGCGCCCAAGCCTAACAGCAGGAGGACCATTTTCCGAATGGGTGTGACTTTAGATCTCTGCTTGACCTGGACTAAGTCCAATGTAGG
Source organism: Streptomyces sp. NPDC054794 (assembly GCF_053611585.1). Classification (NCBI taxonomy): domain Bacteria; kingdom Bacillati; phylum Actinomycetota; class Actinomycetes; order Kitasatosporales; family Streptomycetaceae; genus Streptomyces; species Streptomyces sp. NPDC054794. The sequence continues at coordinate 63,437 of NZ_JBSHAQ010000006.1, forward strand.
ATCGAGGCTGACTTTGGCGTAGCGACAGGAATGCTCGGACATGCCCCAGGAGGCGCACGTGACGCAGGGACCGCTCACCACGGAGGCCGGTGCCCCGGTGGCCGACAACCAGAACAGCGAGACCGCGGGCGTCGGCGGGCCGGTGCTCGTCCAGGACCAGCTCCTGCTGGAGAAGCTCGCCCACTTCAACCGCGAGCGCATCCCGGAGCGCGTGGTGCACGCGCGCGGAGCCGGCGCCTACGGCACCTTCACGGTCACCGCTGACGTCACCCCGTACACCCGCGCGGCGTTCCTCTCCGAGGTCGGCAAGCAGACGGAGACGTTTCTGCGCTTCTCGACCGTGGCCGGCAACCTGGGTGCCGCGGACGCCGTCCGCGACCCGCGCGGCTTCGCGCTGAAGTTCTACACCGAGGAGGGCAATTACGACCTCGTCGGCAACAACACCCCGGTGTTCTTCATCAAGGACGCCATCAAGTTCCGGGACTTCATCCACACCCAGAAGCGCGACCCGTACACGGGCTCGCAGGAGGCGGACAACGTCTGGGACTTCTGGGGGCTGTCGCCCGAGGCCACGCACCAGGTGACCTGGCTGTTCGGCGACCGCGGCATCCCGGCGTCGTACCGCCACATGAACGGCTACGGCTCGCACACCTACCAGTGGAGCAACGAGGTCGGCGAGCTCTTCTGGGTCAAGTACCACTTCAAGACTGACCAGGGCATCAAGAACCTCACCCAGGAGGAGGCCGGCAGGCTCGCCGGTGAGGACCCCGACTCGCACCAGCGCGACCTGCGCGAGGCGATCGAGCGCGGTGAGTTCCCGACCTGGACCGTGCAGGTGCAGATCATGCCGGCGGCGGACGCGGCGACGTACCGCTTCAACCCGTTCGACCTCACCAAGGTCTGGCCGCACGAGGACTACCCGCCGATCGAGATCGGCAGGCTGGAGCTCAACCGCAACCCGCGGAACATCTTCGCCGAGGTCGAGCAGTCGATCTTCTCCCCGGCGCACTTCGTGCCCGGCATCGGTCCCTCGCCCGACAAGATGCTCCAGGGCCGCCTGTTCGCCTACGGCGACGCCCACCGCTACCGGGTCGGCATCAACGCCGACCACCTGCCGGTGAACCGGCCGCACGCCACCGAGGCGCGCACCAACGCGCGGGACGGCTTCCTGTACGACGGCCGCCACGAGGGCGCGAAGAACTACGAACCGAACAGCTTCGGCGGCCCGTTCCAGACGGACCGTCCGCTGTGGCAGTCGACCGTGGTGACCGGCGACACGGGCAACCACCCGGCGCCGGTGCACGCCGAGGACGACGACTTCGTGCAGGCGGGCAACCTCTACCGGCTGATGTCCGAGGACGAGAAGGAGCGGCTGATCGCCAATCTGGCGGGCTTCATCGCCAAGGTCTCGCGCGACGACATCGCCGAGCGCGCGATCGCCAACTTCCGTCAGGCGGACGGTGACTTCGGCAAGCGGCTGGAGGCCTCGGTCCAGGCCCTGCGCGGCTGACACACCGGCAGTGGACCGCTTGCCGCGGTCGGGGGGCCGGTCCCTTCGGGGGCCGGCCCGTCGGCACGCTCAGGCGGGTACCTGCTGCCGGGCCGGTGCCCAGCAGCGGATGATGTCGCGCACCGAGACGATCCCTACGGGCTCGCCGCGGTCGAGAACGATCAGATGCCGGAAGCCGCCGTGCGCCATGGCGCGGGCCGCCTCCTCCAGGGTCCAGGTCGGGGCGGCGAACACGACGTCGTTGGTGGTGTGGGCGTGGGTGCGTTCCGTGTCCGGACTCTGCCCGAGCCCAACGGAGTTGAGGATGTCGCGTTCGGTGAGGATGCCGATGCCGCCGGCGTCCGGGTCGAGAACGACCGCGGCGCCGACACGGCGGGCGGACATCAGGGCGGCGGCTTGGCGGAGGGTGTGTGCGGGGCCGATGGTGAGGACCACCGTGCTCATGGCGTCGCGGACGAGCATGGGACGGGCCACCTCCTCTTGAATCCGTGGGGCTAGTTCACGGATTCACAAATTCACAAGTGGGGGTCCTTTTAGAGTGGCAGGTAAAGCACAGGTCAACAAGAGGGCGTGCGTGGCTGACTGAGGGCGTACGCGATCACCTCGTGCTGCTCAGTGGCGCTGGTATTGAACCGGCGCACCAGGGGGTGCGGTGTCGTTCAGCGTCCCACTGGGCTTGCTCGGCTTCCAGGAGCAGGTGGATGGACAGCGTGTCCTTGGTCCGCCATGCTGCCTTGGCGGTGACGGGCCGGCGTCGGTCGCGTCGTGGGAGGGGCGGGGATCGATGGAGCAGTCGCAGGTCGAGGCCGGGTCGCCGGAGAGCGTCCGTTACCGGTTGACGCGCCGCCAACGCCTGCTGTCCATGCTGCCCGCCGTCGTCGTCACGCCCTTCCAGGTTCTGCTCTGGTTGGACGGCGGACCGACCGGTCCCCTGTTTGTCTCGCTCCTCACGTGGGGCGTGCTGGCGCCCGTGGCGCTGATCATCTCGCGGCCCTTCGGGGTCACTCTCACGCCGTCGGCGGCCGTCGTGCACAACCTCCGCCGCAGGACCATCCCGTGGTCGAACGTCCAGGGCATCCGGATCGAGTCTCTCTTCGGAAGCCGGATTGTCGCGATCTACGAAGCGGGCGGCCGCCGTACCCGCCTGCGGGCGCCGATCACCGGGTTCCTCAGCTGGGATCGCAGCTTCGAGGAGAAGTTCCACACCATCGGCAGGTGGTGGCTGGATCACCGGGGCCCGGACTGGGCTCCCGTGCCGCCGCCGGGGGCGTGGTGGGGCGGCCCACTGGCGCCCGACGGGAACCCTTACGCCCCTCCCGCGTAGTCAGGAACTGATCTACGCACCCTCCAGGCGGCGGACTTCCGATGACCGGGGCAGCCGCGGGGGCTCCGGGCGCTGGGCGCGAAAGGGGCGGAAGCTCACGTTCTATGACGTCGGTCACAGCACTTCGTCAAATAACCGGCGCACTTAGTAGACGCGGCATGGCAGACATCTGAGGATATGTCCGTCTTGGCCCGGATGTGGATCCCGATGTGCGTCCCGGGATTGCGTCCGGCCGGCGCCCACGCCTGTTGCCGTGTGAGGCAAGGCTTCTGACGCAGCGACAGATTCCCCTCCTGTCGCGATGTGCGGACCGGAGACCCGTGCACTGCCCTGGCGAGGTCCCGGGACCTACGAAGCGACGTAGTGGCGGGACCCCTTTGCGCTCCCTGTCGAGCCGTTCTAAGAATGTCGACCCACAGGACGTCGCCGCAGTTCGGAACCGGTGTTCAAGCAGATTCGACCCCGCACCGGGCGTGGCGTCACCGAGTGAGTAGGAGCCCCCCCACATGAAGTCGTCCCGAACGTCCGCGAGACTCCTCGCCCTCGCTCTCGGTCTGACCTCCGGCGCGCTGGGCGCGGCGGTGCCGGCGAGCGCCCAGCCGGCCGCCCGGACGGCCGCCACCCCGTCCGCCGCCGCCGGTACCTCCGTGGCACGGTACGGCGGGTCGGTTGAGGAGGCCGCGAACAACAAGGCGTTCTTCGAGGCCGTGCTCAAGTCGGTCGCCGCGAAGCGCGCCGCCCAGCCGAACGCGCAGGCGGTGACCATCCACTACAACGCCTCCCGGGCGCCGAGCTTCCGTTCGCAGATAGCGAGCGCGGCCTCGATCTGGAACGGCTCCGAGACCCACGTCAAGCTCCAGGAGGCGTCGAGCGGTGCCGACTTCTCCTACGTCGAGGGCAATGACTCGCGCGGGTCCTACGCCTCCACCAACGGCCACGGAAGCGGCTACGTCTTCATCGACTACACCCAGAGCCGGCAGTACGACTCGATCCGCGTCGTCACCCACGAGACCGGGCACGTGCTGGGCCTGTCGGACGACTACAGCGGGCCGTGCAGTGAGCTGATGTCGGGCGGCGGCGCCGGCCCGTCCTGCACCAACCGCTACCCGAACGCCGCCGAACGCTCGCGTGTCGACCAGCTGTGGGCCGGCGGATCCGCGCAGGCCCCGGGCACGGCGAACCAGCCCGCCGGCCGGCCGAGCTCCGCACCGTCGGCACCGACCGGGGGCCCGGGCACGGTGAACCAGCCCTCCGGCGACCCGAACACCGCACCGCGGGTACGGATCGTGGTGCCGGGCCAGGGTCCCTGGAATCCGCTCCACAGCACGCCCTGGAGCAGATTGCGTTCCCAGGCGGGAAGCGGCTTGCTGTCGGGGATGGCTTCAGCCACCGGCTGATGACGGTCGTCCGAGCACTCTCGCAGGCGGGCCGACCCGTGGGTCGGCCCGCCGGTTGCGTCAGTAGCGCTGGTTGAGATACCCCAGCAACTCGTCGTGCAGCAGGCCGTTCGAGGCTGCCGCGTTGCCGCTGTGCGGGCCCGGGCGGCCGTCGAGGCCGGTGAAGGTGCCGCCGGCCTCCGTGACGATGATGGCGGTGGCGGCCATGTCCCACAGGGACAGCTCGGGTTCGGCGCAGAGGTCCACCGAGCCCTCGGCGACCATCATGTAGGGCCAGAAGTCGCCGTACGCGCGCGTGCGCCACACCTCGCGGGTCAGGTCGAGGAAGCCGTTCAGGCGGCCCTGCTCCTCCCAGCCGGACAGCGAGGAGTACGCGAACGAGGCGTCCGACAGCCGGGAGACGCTGGAGGCGTGGATACGGGTCGCGGAGGACAGGCTGCGGCCCGTGAACGCGCCGTGTCCCTTCGCGGCCCACCACCGGCGGTTCAGCGCCGGGGCCGAGACCACGCCCACGACGGGCTGGTAGCCGCCCTCGCCCGCCTCCATCAGGGAGATGAGGGTCGCCCACACGGGGACGCCGCGTACGTAGTTCTTGGTGCCGTCGATCGGATCGATCACCCAGCGCCGCGGGCCCGTGCCCTCGACGCCGTACTCCTCGCCCAGGACCGCGTCCCGGGGCCGGGCGCGCTGGAGCTGGCCGCGGATGAGTTCCTCGGCGGCCTTGTCCGCTTCGCTCACCGGGGTCATGTCCGGCTTCGTCTCGACCTTCAGGTCGAGCGCCTTGAAGCGGGCCGTCGTGGCGGCGTCGGCCGCGTCCGCGAGGACGTGGGCGAGGCGGAGGTCGTCGAGGTAGTCGGCCATGCAACGAACGGTATCCGGCGAGGTCGGTACGGGGCTACAGGGGACCGAGGGGTGGAAACACCGGCGGCGGCCGGTGTCGTGGGGGCGTAGCCCCCGGGCGTCGTCGGCTCGTGGCGGCCGAAAGGCGCCCCCGCGTGCCTTCGCGAACCCTTGACAGTGCATTCATGCGCGTCAAATCTGGGCGCAGAGCCGCTCGCCCGAGGGAGGCGATGATGCCTGCAGCGCGGGAATCCCTACTGGATGCCGCCTTTACGGCGCTCGCGCGTCGGCCGTGGTCCGCCGTGCGGATGGTGGACGTGGCCGCGGCGGCCGGGGTGTCCCGGCAGACGTTGTACAACGAGTTCGGCAGCAAGGAGGGCCTGGCCAGGGCGCTGGTCAGGAGGGAGGCCGACAGGTATCTCGCCGGCGTGGAGAGGGCGCTGACCGCCCATGCCGAGCCGCGCGACCGGCTCACCGCCACCGCCGAGTGGACCACTTCGGCCGCCCGCGAGAACGACCTGGTCCGCGCCATGCTCACCGGCTGCTGGAGCGAGCGCCTGCCCTCGCCGACGCTCGCCGCCGTGCCCTCCTCCTCCGTCGTACCGGCACAGCGCCGAGCGGACGGACCGCTGCCGTCGCCCGGCGACTTCGTGCAGATCGTGCGGGACCGGGCGGTGATCGCCCTCGGCGGGCACGGCGTCTCCCACGCCGACAGCACGGAGCTCGCCCGGTCCTGCGAACTCGCCGTACGGCTGGCCCTGTCCTGCGTGGCCGCTCCGCCGGGGGAGGGCGGGGTCGCCGAGCTGGTGCGCTGCGCCCTGTACCGGCAGCTGGTCTGAACGGGCTTCAGGTCGGGCGCGATGCTCGAAGTGGCCGATCCGGGCGCCGACTTCGGACGGCGGCGGATGCCGGCGGCAAGGCGCGCTACTGCGACGACCCCGACAACTGCAGCCCGATGATCCCGACGATCACGAAGCTGATCGAGACGATCTTCAGCGTGGACACCACGTCGCCGAGGAAGGCCATGCCGTAGATCGCGGTGCCCGTCGCGCCGATGCCGGTCCACACCGCGTAGGCGGGGCCGACGTCGAGCTTGCGCAGGGACAGGGTCAGCAGACCGAAGCTGCCCAGGGCGAACGCGCAGAAGGCGACGGTCGGCCAGAGCCGGGTGAAGCCGTGTGACAGTTTCAGGGAGACGGCGAAGCCGGTTTCGAGCAACCCGGCCACGATCACCAGCAGCCACGCCATGTGCTGTCCTCCCGTAAGTCTGGCTGGGTGCGATTATGCACTTACCGGACTCACGTGAACACAAACAACGCGGTGGTCACAGGCGTACGAACAGTGCGGTGCTCAGTCGCCTTCCTTGCGTTCCCGCGTCGCCAGCAGCCGGCGCAGCGAGTGCAGCCGCGCCGGGCCCGCGTGCCCCTCGGCCACCCATGCGTCCAGCGCGCAGTCCGGCTCGTCGTGGCTGCACGCGCGCGGGCAGCCCTCCGTGCCGGGCTCCAGGTCGGGGAAGGCGTGGATGACCCGGGACGGGTCGACGTGCGCGAGGCCGAAGGACCGTACCCCCGGGGTGTCGACGACCCAGCCGTCCCCGTCCCCGTCGCCGAGCGGCAGCGCGAGCGCGGACGTGGTCGTGTGGCGGCCGCGGCCCGTCACCGCGTTGACGTGTCCCGTCGTACGCCGCTGGTCCTTCGGGACCAGCGCGTTGACCAGCGTCGTCTTGCCCACGCCGGAGTGGCCCACGAAGGCGGTGACCCGGCCGTCGAGGTGGTCGCGCACCCGGTCGGCCGCGCCGCCGTTCTCCAGCTCCTCGCGGCTGGTGACGACGTACGGGATGTCGAGGTCGCCGTACAGCTCCAGCAGCTTGTCCGGCGGGGCCAGGTCCGACTTGGTCATGACCAGGAGCGGGTCCAGGCCGCCGTCGTACGCCGCGACCAGACAGCGGTCGATCAGCCGGGGGCGGGGCTCCGGGTCGGCCAGGGCGGTGACGATGGCCAGCTGGTCGGCGTTGGCGACGACCACGCGCTCGAACGGATCGTCGTCGTCGGCGGTCCGCCGCAGCACCGAGGTGCGCTCCTCGATGCGCACGATGCGGGCGAGGGAGTCCTTCTTGCCGGACAGATCACCGACGAGGGCGACCCGGTCGCCGACCACCGCGGCCTTGCGGCCCAGCTCGCGGGCCTTCATCGCCAGGATCGTGCGGTCCTCGACGAGGCAGGTCAGACGGCCCCGGTCGACGGTGAGGACCATGCCCTCGGCGGCGTCCTCGTGCTTAGGCCGGATGTTCGTCCGCGGCCGGTTGCCCTTGCGGTTGGGACGGGTGCGGATGTCGTCCTCGTCGGTGTGCTTGCCGTAGCGGCGCATGGCGGAAGTCCCTACGCCCCGAGCATCCCGGTCCACAGCTCGGGGAAGTCCGGCAGGGTTTTCGCCGTCGTCGCCACGTTCTCGATCAGTACTCCCTCGACCGCCAGGCCGATGATCGCTCCGGCCGTCGCCATGCGGTGGTCCTCGTAGGTGTGGAAGGTCCCGCCGTGCAGCGGGCGCGGGCGGATGTGCAGGCCGTCGGCGGTCTCGGTGACGTCGCCGCCCAGCTCGTTGATCTCCTTGGTGAGCGCGGCCAGCCGGTCCGTCTCGTGCAGCCGCAGATGGGCCACGCCCCGCAGGGTCGAGGGGGAGTCCGCGAGCGCGGCGACCGCCGCGATGCCCGGGGTCAGCTCGCCGACGTCACCGAGGTCCACGTCGATGCCGTGGACGGCGCCGGAGCCGGTGAACACCAAGCCGTAATCGGTCAGTTCGCAGGAACCGCCCATCTCGGTGAAGATCTCGCGCAGCCGGTCACCCGGCTGGGTGGTCCTGGCCGGCCAGTCCGGGATCAGCACCTTGCCGCCGGTCACCAGGGCCGCCGCCAGGAACGGCTGGGCGTTCGACAGGTCCGGCTCGACGGTCAGGTCGCGGCCGAGCAGGGCACCCGGCGTGACCCGCCAGACGTTCGGCTCGCCGCCCGACTCCGGGGTGTCGACCTGGGCGCCGACCGCGCGCAGCATGTCCACCGTCATCCGGATGTGCGGCATCGAGGGCAGCGAGGCGCCGATGTGACGGACCTCGACGCCCTGGTTGAAGCGCGGGCCGGACAGCAGCAGCGCCGACACGAACTGGGACGAGGACGAGGCGTCGATCGACACCGGGCCGCCGTCCAGCGCACCGCCGCCGTGCACGGTCAGCGGCAGCGCGCCCCGGCCGTCGTCGTCGATCCGGGCGCCGAGCACGCGCAGCGCGTCGATCACGCCGTTCAGGGGACGCTCGTACGACCTGGGGTCGCCGTCGAAGCGGACCGGGCCGTCGGCCAGCGCGGCGACCGGCGGCAGGAAGCGCATGACCGTGCCGGCGTTGCCGACGTCGACCGTGGCCGGGCCCTGCAGACCCGCCGGGAGGATGCGCCAGGCCTCGCCCGAGCCGTTCGGGGCGCCCGCGGCGGAGGAGCTGGAGGACACGGTCTCCTCGATGCCGACACCCATGGCACGCAGGGCGCCCGCCATCAGCAGCGTGTCGCGGGAGCGCAGCGGGCGGCGCAGCCAGCCGGGCTCGGAGGCGAGGGCGGCGAGTACCAGCGCGCGGTTGGTGACCGACTTGGACCCGGGCACGTGGACCGTCGCGTCGACGGCTCCGCTCGCGTGCGGGGCGGGCCAAAGGGCGGTGTGTGCATCGTTCGGGGCCATGGCCCCACTTTAGTGGGCGGTCGTCCCCCGGGTGCTGCTGCGTCGTGGCTGGTCGCGCCCGCACGGCGGAGCCGCGGAGAGCGGCTCCCGCGTCCTCACACGCCCAGCAGCCAGCTGCCCCCGCCCATCAGGGCGCACAGCGACACCGTGTGGAACAGGAACAGCCACAGGCCCGCCGGGACATGGGTGAGGCGGGACAGTTGGTCCGCGTCCGAGTCGCCGGCGCCGCCACGGGCCCGCTTCGCCTGGAGTTCGAAGGCCGGGCGCACGCCGCCGAGCAGCAGGAACCACACCACCGCGTAGGCGAAGGCCGCCTGCACCTGGGATCCGGCCAGCCAGGACACCAGCAGGAAGGCGCCGCCGGAGACGATCACGGTCAGCGCCCCGTAGGCGTTGCGGATCATGACGAGCATCGCGACCAGCAGCGCCGTCGCCGCCCACAGGAGCAGGGTGATGTGCCCGGCGGCCAGCAGCGCGGCGCCGCCCAGGCCCAGCAGCGGGGGAGCGGTGTAGCCGGCGGCCGCGGTGAGGATCATGCCCAGGCCGGTCGGCTTGCCCCGGCTGACCGTGAGGCCGCTGGTGTCGGAGTGCAGGCGTATGCCAGTGAGCTGTCGGCCGGTGAGCAGCGCCACGAGGCCGTGGCCGCCCTCGTGGGCGATGGTGATGGCGTTGCGGGAGACGCGCCACGCGCCGTAGGGGACGACCACGGCGAGCGCGGCGGCGAAGGTGGCGATCACGACCCACAGGTCGGGGTCGGACTGGGTGCCGAGGAGCCGGTCCCAGAGGTCGGGCAGCGCGGTGGCGGCGGTGCTGTCCATGTGCGGCGGGTGCTCCCTCTGGTGGATTCGAACGGGGTGGGCGCGGAGCGCCGTCGTTGAGGGGTGGTGGTCGGGCGACGGGTGGGCCTGGCAGTGTGGCACGTATGTGCGGACGGTATGCATCGAGTCGTAGGCCCGAGGATCTCGCAGGAATCTTTGAGATCGAGAAGTGGGAACCCGAAGAGACCTTGGAGCCCGACTACAACGTGGCTCCGACCAAGGAGGTCTACGCGGTCCTCGACCGTGCTGTGAAGGACGCCGATGATCCCCGGCCGGTTCGCCAGCTGCGCAGGCTCAAGTGGGGGCTGGTCCCCTCCTGGTCCAAGACCCCCGAGGGCGGCGCCCGGATGATCAACGCGCGCGCGGAGACCGTGCACGAGAAGCCGTCCTACCGCCGCGCCTTCGCCGCCCGGCGCTGCATCGTCCCCGCCGACGGCTACTACGAATGGGTCACCGGCACCCAGGAGCGGGAGCTGGAGGTCGAGGGCAAGAAGAAGCGGCCGCGCAAGCAGCCGTACTTCGTGCTGCCGGCGGACGGCTCGGTCTTCGCGATGGCCGGCCTGTACGAGTTCTGGCGGGACCGGACCCTCCCCGACGAGCACCCGCAGGCCTGGTGGGTGACCTGCTCGGTGATCACCACGGAGGCGGAGCAGACCCCGCTGGCCGTGTCGCCCGCCGAGGGCCCGCACACCCTCGCCGAGATCCACCCCCGCATGCCCCTGATGCTCACCCCGGACCGCTGGGACGCCTGGCTGGACCCGGCCCGCACGGACGTCGAGGACCTGCGGTCCCTGCTGGCACCGCCGCCGCCCGGCCTCCTGCGCGCCTACCCGGTCTCCACGTCCGTCAGCAACGTCCGCAACAACGGCCCGGAGCTGCTGAAGGAGCTGGAGGCACCGGAAGCGGGCACACTCTTCTGACGTGACGAACGAGATCATGGGCTCCGACGGGACCACCGAGACCATCGCGACGGACGCGGGGGAGGCCCGCGTCACCTGGCACCCGGCGAAGCGGGCGCGGCTCGTGCTGGCCGTGAGCCACGGCGCCGGGGGCGGCATCGAGGCGCGGGACCTCCAGGCGCTCGCCCGGGTCCTTCCGGGCCGGGGAGTGACCGTCGCCCTCGTGGAGCAGCCCTGGCGGGTGGCCGGGAAGAAGGTCGCGCCCGCCCCGAAGACCCTCGACGTCGGCTGGCGCGGGATCTGGCCGGCGCTCGCCGGGCCCGGGCTGCCGGTGATCTCCGGGGGGCGCAGCGCCGGCGCCCGGGTCGCCTGCCGTACGGCGACCGAGCTCGGCGCGCACGCCGCACTCGCCCTGAGCTTCCCCCTGCACCCGCCGGGCCGGCCCGAGAAGTCCCGCGCCGAGGAACTGCTCGGCGCCGGGGTGCCCACCCTCGTCGTCCAGGGCGCGAACGATCCGTTCGGCAAGCCGGAGGAGTTCCCCGAGGGCGCGTACGAGCTGGTCGAGGTGCCGTACGGCGATCACGGCCTCGCGGTGCCCAAGCGCGCGGAGATCACCCAGGAGCGGGCGCTGGAGGTCGTGACCGACGCGGTCGTGAAGTGGTGCGCGTCACTCGGGTGACCCTCGGGAATGAGACGACCCGCACCACTGTTGTGGCGGACAGAAGTGCTGAACCACCAGCACCGACGTCGTAGGAGAGGGAGTCCGCCGCATGGGTTCGACCATCTGCCCGAGCCACGGCAGCCGCACCGACCTGGACTGGACGGTGCTGCACGCGGCCAAGACCGCTCCTATTCGAGCGGCGGCAGGCACGGGTCGTGTTCTATCCTCCGAAACGAGTGGGACCGGTTTCGGTCCTGCCCGGGATCTTGAGGAGGTGGGTCCGGTCACTGGGACCGACGCAGGGACCGACAACGGCCAGGCGGAGCAGCCCGAGGGCCAGGGCGTGAGTGCGGAGTCGTCGTCGGAGCGCAGCGCGCGCTTCGAGCGGGACGCGCTCGAATTCCTCGACCAGATGTACTCGGCCGCGCTGCGCATGACGCGCAATCCGGCCGATGCCGAGGATCTGGTGCAGGAGACGTACGCCAAGGCGTACGCGTCCTTCCACCAGTTCCGCGAGGGCACGAATCTCAAGGCGTGGCTGTACCGGATCCTCACGAACACGTTCATCAACTCGTACCGCAAGAAGCAGCGCGAACCCCAGCGCAGCGCGGCCGAGGAGATCGAGGACTGGCAGCTCGCCCGTGCCGAGTCGCACATGTCGACGGGTCTGCGCTCCGCCGAGTCGCAGGCGCTCGACCACCTGCCCGACTCGGACGTGAAGGAAGCGCTGCAGGCGATCCCCGAGGAATTCCGCATCGCCGTCTATCTCGCTGACGTAGAGGGCTTTGCGTACAAGGAGATCGCGGACATCATGGGGACACCCATCGGTACGGTGATGTCCCGGCTGCACCGAGGCCGCCGTCAACTGCGCGGCATGCTGGAGGACTACGCGCGCGAGCGCGGTCTGGTCCCGGCGGGCGCCGGAGAGTCGAACGAAGCGAAAGGCTCGGGCTCATGAGCTGCGGAGAGCCGCACGAGACGGACTGCAGTGAGGTCCTCGATCATCTCTACGAGTTCCTCGACAGTGAGATGCCGGACGTCGATCGCGACAAGTTCAAGCAGCACTTCCAGGAGTGCTCGCCGTGCCTGGAGAAGTACGGCCTGGAAGAGGCCGTGAAGAAGCTGGTCAAGCGGTGCTGCGGTCATGACGACGTACCGACCGACCTGCGTGCCAAGGTCCTGGGGCGGCTCGACCTGATCCGCTCCGGGCAGGCCGTGCCCGACCACGACGTGACGGCCGCCGCGCCGGTCACGCCGCAGGAGTCCTGACTCCCGGGTCATCACCCGAACGTGCTAATCCGCGGGTCATAAGCCCGCGGACCCCCCGATTCCCGCCCTAGGCTCCGGAGGCCTGGACAGGCATGCTCGGGGGAGGGGCGTCATGGAGGCGGTACCGACACGGGCACGCGTGTACGTGGCCTGTGTCGCCCTCCTCGCGCTGCTCTGTCTGCTGCCGCTGCCCCGCACCCACGTGCCCTGGTGGGCCGTCGCGCTGCTCGCCGTGCTGTACGCGGCCTGCGAGTACGTCGCCCGGCGCCGTTTCGCGGGCACCTTCTACCCCGTCCTGCTCGCCGGGGCGTTTCTGCTGCCCCCGCCCGCCGCCGCGCTCGTCCCGCTGTCGGCCGCCCTGCTGCCCGGCGGCGCCGGATCCGGGCCCACGCCGCTGCGCCGGGTGTGGCGGGCCGCCCAGCCGGCACTCGCGGTGTGGGCCGCCTCCCGGGTGCACTGGACGCTGGGCGGCCGGGACGCGGTCGTCGGCGCCGACTTCCCGTACGCGCTCGTGCCCGCCGGGGCGGCCGTCCTCGCCTTCTGCCTGGTGCTGGCCGTGCTCGACGGCGGGATCCTCGCCCTGGCCGAGCGGGTGCCCGCGCGGCGGGCCTGGCGGGGGCTGCTCGCCCGGTCGCTGGCGCCGATCGCGGTGCACGGCCTCGCCGGGCTGATGATGGCCGTGCTGTGGCGCAGTCCGTACGGGCCCGTCGCCGCTTTGCTGGTGCTGCTGCCGATGTGCGTGTCCTGGTGGGTGTTCGCCCAGTACCACCGGGAGCGGGCCGCCCACCAGGCGACCATCCGCGCCCTGGTGCAGGCCGTCGACATCAAGGACGGGTACACGCGCGGGCACAGCGAGCGCGTCGGGCAGGCGTCCGTGATGATCGCCCGCGAGCTCGGCATGGACGACGAGCGCGTCGAGGTGCTGCGGTTCGCCGGGATCCTGCACGACGTGGGCAAGCTGGGCGTGCCGACCCGGCTGCTCAGGAAGGACGGCCCGCTCACCCCCGAGGAACGGCGGGTCATCGAGCTGCACCCCGAGTACGGCCACGAGATGGTGCGCGGGATCTCCTTCCTCGGCGAGGCCAGGGCGGCGATCCTGCACCACCACGAACGGCTGGACGGCAGCGGGTACCCCTACGGGCTCATGGGCGGCCAGATCCCGGAGTGCGCGCGGGTGGTGGCCGTCGCCGACGCCTTCGACGCGATGACGTCCACGCGCTCCTACCGCCGGGCCCGGCCGGTCCAGGCCGCGCTGGAGGAGCTGGAGCGGTGCGCGGGCGCCCAGTTCGACCCGCGGATGGTCACCGCGCTGGCCCGGGCGCTCGGGCGGGACGGCTGGCACCCCACGGTCACCGCCGACGAGACCCCGCTCCCCATGTTGCCGCCGGCCCCGCCGCCGTCCCGGGACACCGCCGACCGCGCCGAAGGGGACCTCGCCGAGGCGGATCGTGCCGAAGGGGACCGCGACCGCGTGGGACGGGGCGCCGCCTCATGACCTCCATGGCCTCGCCGACCCCCACGGCTCCCATGGACCCCACGACCGCAGGCGCCTCCACCACCTCGTGCGCTCCCCTGCTGCTCCTGCGGCTCATACGCGGCTGCGCCGCGCTCCTCGCGGTCGTCTCCCTGGCCCTCACCCTCTGGTACGGCATACAGGAGCGCGGAGTCGCCCTGGCCTTCGGCACGCTCATAGCCGTCGGTGAGCTGAGCCGGTGGACCGGCGCCCCCGCCCGGCAGGCCGCGCCCCTGGGCGCCGCCGGAGCGCTGTCGTACGCCCTGCTCGGCGAGGTCGCCGGGCGGCCCGCCGTCCCCCGGGCCCTCGACTCCGCCGCCGTCGGGGGCACCGCCGTCGCCGCCGCGCAGGTCGTCACCGTCGTCCTCGCCGCCTCCCTGCTGGGCAGCGTGCCCCACATCTGGCGCGGACGGACCCCGACCCTCGACCACCTCGCCCGCCGCGTCCTGACCGTCGGCTTCGCGGCCGTCTGCTTCCAACCCCTCGACCACCGGGGCGTGTTCCAGACCTGGAACGGCCCCGCCCACGCCCTGCTGGTGCTCGCGCTCCTCGTCCTCACCTCACTGTGCGACGCCGTCCTGGCCGCCGCGCTGGCCCACTCCCGCACCCGATGGCCGTTCGCTCCACTGCTGCGGGACGAGCTGCGGGGGCTGCGCGGGATCGGGTCCGCGGTGTGCGCGACCGGTGCGGTGATGGCGCTGGCGGTCGCCGTCGCCGGGCTGTGGGCGCTGCCCGTGTTCTGTCTGCCGCTGCTGCTCACCCAGCTGTCCATCCGCCGGTACGCCGCCGTGCGCGCCACCTACCGGCAGACCATCGCCTCCCTCGCCCGCGCCACCGAGATAGCCGGGTACACCCCGGCCGGGCACGCCCGGCGGGTCGCCGCGCTCAGCCGGGCCGTCGGCCGCGACCTGGGGCTGTCCGGGCCCGAGCTGACCGTCCTGGAGTACGCGGCGCTCATGCACGACATCGGCCAGCTCAGCCTCGTCGACCCGGTGCCGGCCGGGGCCACCGCCGCGCTGCCAGCCGAGGAGCAGCGGCGCATAGCGCTGCTCGGCGGGGCCGTCGTACGGCAGACCGGGGTGGACGCGGCGGTCGCCGTGGTGGTGGAGCGGCAGGCCGACCCCTACCGCGAACAGCCGGTGGCCGCGCGGATCGTCCGGGCGGTGAACGCGTACGAGGAGAAGGTGCACGACGCCGGGCCCGGCGGCCCGCTCAAGGCCCTTGAGGAGCTGCGCCTGGGCACCGCCGGGGACTACGCGCCCGAGGTCGTCGAGTCGCTCGCCCGCGTGCTGTGGAATCAAAGGTGTGGCGCGATGGGGGTCCCCCCAGGCGTTCAGCTCTGGGGGAGCCTCGGGCAGGTTGGTGGCGGGTGACGGGCGGGACTGTCTGACCCTGCCCCTCGCTGGGTAACCCATGGGTAATGAGCGCCCTTCCATCCGTACGTGGTTGGATGCGAGGGAGAGGGTGTCCGGGGGCACAAGCCAGCCCACTGAGCGGAACTGGAACTGGCAGGCGGGAATCGTGAGGATCTTCGGCAAGGGACGGCACCGGCCCTCCGCCTCCTGGCGGCAGGCCACCGACCGTGCGTTCACGCTCATCGGCGACGGCCGCTACGAGGACGCGGGCGAGCTGTTGACACGAGCCGCCGACCTGGAGCCGTGGCTGTCGGAGTCCTGGTTCAACCTCGCCCTGCTGCACAAGTTCCGGCACGACTGGGAGCAGGCACGGGCGGCCGGGCTGCGCGCCGTGGCGCTGCTCGACCGGGAGACCGGCGCGCCGGACTGGTGGAACGTCGGCATCGCCGCCACCGCCCTGCAGGACTGGCCGCTGGCCCGGCGGGCCTGGCAGGCCTACGGGCTGCGGGTGCCGGGCGGGGCCGCCGTCTCCGGTGAGCCGGCCGGTATGGAGCTGGGCAGCGCGGCCGTGCGGCTGTCGCCGGAGGGCGAGGCCGAGGTCGTGTGGGGACGCAGGCTCGATCCGGCCCGGATCGAGGTCCTGTCCATTCCGCTTCCCTCGTCCGGGCGACGCTGGGGCGAGGTCGTCCTGCACGACGGCGTGCCCCACGGCGAGCGCACCACGGCCTCCGGGCACGCCTATCCGGTCTTCGACGAGATCGAGCTGTGGGCCCCGTCCCCGGTGCCGACCTGGGTGGTCCTGCTGGAGGCCGCCACCGAGGCCGACCGGGACGCCCTGGAGCAGCTGGCCGCGGACGCGGGGTTCGCGGCGGAGGACTGGTCGTCGTCCGTGCGGCTGCTGTGCCGCATGTGCTCGGAGTCGCGCATGCCCTCCGACGAGGGCGACGGGGTCCATCTCGACCCGCACGACCACAGCGAGCCGGGTCATCCCGGGCCCCTGGGGCACCGGACCGACGGGCAGCTGTGGGTGCCGGAGCGCGAGTGCGGGGTGGCCGCGCCGGCTTCCCTGGTGCGGGGGCTGCTGGACGGCTGGGTCGCGGACAGCCCGGACTCGAGGGACTGGCGGGACCTGGAAGAGGTCTGCTGAGGCCGCGGTCGAGCACGGGTTCGGGATGGCCGGTCGCACGGTTCCCCGTGCCCCCACGGGGACGCTGCACGTACCCTGTACCAGCAACTTCACCCCTTGTTTTCCGAGGAAGGCGTACGTCGGTCATGGCTCAGCAGGACACCGATCAGCAGCACGCGGGCGTGCTCCCCGTCGACGACGAGGGCTTTGTCGTCGACACGGAGGACTGCGAGGAGCGCGAGAACGCCTGGCGTGAGCGCGGTACCTCGCGGCCGATCACGGTCGTCGGCAACCCGGTGCTGCACAAGGAGTGCGAGGACGTCACCGAGTTCGGCGCGGAGCTCGACCAGCTGGTAGCGGACATGTTCGCCTCGCAGCGCACCGCCGAGGGCGTCGGCCTCGCCGCCAACCAGATCGGCGTGGACCTGAAGGTCTTCGTGTACGACTGCATGGACGACGAGGGCCTGCGGCACGTCGGTGTGGTCTGCAACCCGAAGCTGGTCGACCTGCCCGCCGACAGGCGCCGCCTGGACGACAGCAACGAGGGCTGCCTCTCCGTGCCGACCGCGTACGCGCCCCTCGCGCGCCCCGACTACGCCGAGGTGACCGGACAGGACGAGAAGGGCAACCCGATCAAGGTCCGCGGCACCGGATACTTCGCACGGTGTTTGCAGCACGAGACCGATCACCTGTACGGCTACCTCTACATCGACCGGCTCTCCAAGCGCGAGCGCAAGGACGCGCTGCGGCAGATGGCCGAGAACGAGCCGCGCTACCCGGTCGTCGCCAACGACTGAGACGGCGGTGGCCGTCCGCGACAACTGGGGTGCGGGCATGCCGATGTGACGCCCGGTCAGGAGGTCTCCTGGCCGGGCGTCCCGCGTTGCCGCCGGAGTCGCCCGTGTGTCCATCGCACATTCGATCCTTTGTGCGCCTCTAGCGATCCTTAATCAGTCACACAAGGGGAGATTCTCGGCGTTGGGGGGTAGTGAGTGAAGCAAATCCGTTCCCAGGGCGGTCAGTTGTGGTGCTGAATGGGAAGTGCGGGGATACACGACGGCGCACGCCCGGCACATCGGGTGGGGCGTGACGCACCTGGCGGCTGAGAGGGGTTTGTACGTGCATGCTTTCCCACACGGCACCACATCGACGCCTACGGTGATCCCGGTACCACCATCACTCGCCCTCCCGGCGATCGAGGCCGAGTTTCCCCGGCAACTGCATCCGTATTGGCCGCAGTTGCAGGAGAAGACGCGCCTCTGGCTGCTGGAAAAACGGCTGATGCCGGCCGACAAGGTGGAGGAATATGCCGACGGACTTTGCTACACCGACCTCATGGCGGGCTACTACATGGGCGCCCCCGACGACGTCCTGCAGGCCATAGCCGACTACAGCGCGTGGTTCTTCGTCTGGGACGACCGCCACGACCGTGACATCGTCCACGGCCGCACCGCCGACTGGCGGCGGCTCAGGTTCCGGTTGCACGCGGCTCTCGATGCACCCAAGCACCACCTGCACCATCCGGACCCCCTGGTCGCGGGTTTCGCGGACAGCATGGTGCGGCTCTACTCGTTCCTGCCCCCGACCTGGAACGCGCGGTTCGCCCGGCACTTCCACGCGGTGATCGAGGCGTACGACCGGGAATTCGGCAACCGCGTCCGGGCCTACGTGCCCACGGTCGAGGAGTACCTCGCCCTGCGGCGCCTCACCTTCGCGCACTGGATATGGACGGACCTGCTGGAGCCGAGCGCCGGGCGCGAACTCCCGGACGCCGTACGAAAACATCCGGCATTTCGCCGTCCGGCGCTGTTGAGTCAGGAGTTCGCCGCCTGGTACAACGACCTCTGTTCACTCCCGAAGGAAATCGCGGGCGACGAGGTGCACAATCTCGGAATCAGTCTCATTGTCCATGAAGGACTGACACTCGAAGAAACGGTCACGGAAGTGAGGCGGCGCGTCGAGGAATGCGTCACGGAATTCCTCGACGCGGAAAGCGAGGCCCTGCGCTTCGCCGCCCGCCTCGACGACGGCACACGGCGCGGAAAGGAACTCGGCGCCACCGTGCGCGCCTGCGTCGGCAATATGCGGAACTGGTTCAGTTCCGTCTACTGGTTCCACCACGAGTCCGGCCGGTACATGGTCGACAGCTGGGACGACCGGTCCACGCCCCCGTACGTCAACAACGAAGCGGCAGGTGAGAAATGACCGTCGAGTCTGTGCGGCCCGCGGCGCCCGACGCGCCCGAGCTCAGCGAGCCACCACTGGCGGGGGGCGCCGTCCCGGCCCTGGGCCACGGCTGGAAGCTGGTCCGCGACCCGCTGGCCTTCATGTCCCAGCTGCGCGACCACGGCGACGTCGTACGCCTGAGGCTCGGACCGAAGACGGTGTACGCCGTCACCACGCCGGAGCTCACCGGCGCCCTGGCGCTCAGCCCCGACTACAAGATCGACGGGCCGCTGTGGGAGTCCCTGGAGGGCCTGCTCGGCAAGGAGGGCGTGGCCACCGCCAACGGCCCCCGGCACCGGCGCCAACGGCGCACCATCCAGCCCGCGTTCAGGCTCGACGCGATCCCCGCGTACGGGCCGGTCATGGAGGAGGAGGCGCACGCGCTGACCGAGCGCTGGCGGCCCGGCGAGACCGTGGACTGCACGTCCGAGTCCTTCCGGGTCGCCGTGCGCATCGCGGCGCGCTGTCTGCTGCGCGGCGACTACATGGACGAGCGGGCCGAGCGGCTGTGCGTCGCGCTCGCCACCGTCTTCCGCGGTATGTACCGCCGGATGGTGGTGCCGCTCGGACCGCTCTACCGGCTGCCGCTGCCGCCCAACCGGAAATTCAACCGGGCGCTGGCCGATCTGCATCTGCTGGTCGACGAGATCGTCGCCGAACGCCGGGCCTCTGGTCAAAAGCCGGACGATTTGCTGACGGCATTGCTGGAGGCGAAGAACGAGAATGGCGACCCCATCGGGGAACAGGAGATCCACGACCAGGTCGTCGCGATACTCACCCCCGGAAGCGAAACAGTCGCCTCCACGATCATGTGGCTGCTCCAGGTGCTCGCCGAACACCCGGAACAAGCGGAGAAGGTACGTACCGAGGTCGAATCCGTGACCGGCGGTCGACCGGTCGGATTCGCCGACGTCCGTCGGCTCACGCACACCAACAATGTCGTAGTCGAGGCCATGCGTTTGCGTCCGGCCGTATGGATATTGACGCGTCGCGCGGTCACGGACACCGCGCTCGGCGGGTATCGCATTCCGGCGGGCGCGGACATCGTCTACAGCCCGTACGCCGTCCAGCGCGACGGGCGGTCGTACGCCGGGCATCTCGACTTCGACCCGGACCGCTGGCTGCCGGAGCGGGCCCAGGACGTGCCGAAGTACGCCATGAACCCGTTCAGCGTCGGCAACCGCAAGTGCCCCAGCGACCACTTCTCCATGGCCCAGCTGACGCTGATCACCGCGGCGCTCTGCGCGAAGTACCGCTTCGAGCAGGTCAGCGGGTCGAACGACGCGACCCGGGTGGGCATCACGCTGCGGCCCCACCGGCTGCTGCTGACGCCCGTGCCGTGGTGAGCACCGCGTGAAAGACCTGGTACCGGCGCGTGTTCAGGCGGCCTCGGGGCCCCGGAACGCGCGCCGGTAGGCGTTCGGGGTGGTGCCCAGCGCCCGGACGAACTGGTGACGCAGCGCGGCCGCCGTGCCGAAGCCGGTCCGCGCGGCGATCGCGTCCATCGTCTCGTCCGTGCCTTCCAGCAACTCCTGGGCCAGCAGCACGCGTTGGCGCAGGATCCAGCGGTAGGGCGTGGTGCCGGTCTCCTGCTGGAAGCGGCGGGCGAAGGTGCGGGGCGCCATGAGCGCGCGGGCGGCGAGCTGCTCGACGGTGACCTCCTCGTCGAGGTGCCGCTCCATCCACACCAGTACCTCGCCGACCGTGTCGCACGAGTCCCGGGGCAGGGGACGTTCGATGTACTGCGCCTGTCCGCCGTCCCGGTGCGGCGGCACCACCATGCGCCGGGCGATCTTGTTGGCGACCTCCGGCCCCTGCTCCTTGCGCACGATGTGCAGACAGGCGTCGATCCCGGCCGCGGTGCCGGCGGAGGTGATCACCGGGTCCTCGTCGACGTACAGGACGTCCGGTTCGACGCGGGTGCGTGGGAAGCGCCGGGCGAGCGCCTCCGCGTGCCGCCAGTGCGCGGTGCAGCGCCGCCCGTCGAGCAGCCCGGCGGCGCCCAGCACGAAGACGCCGGAGCAGACGCTGAGCACCCGGGCGCCCCGGTCCACGGCCCGGCGCAGGGCGGCGAGCAGCTCGGGGGGATAGCCACGGCCGACGTTCGCGTCCGAGGCCGGTACGGCGATCAGATCGGCCTCCTCCAGCCGGTCGAGGCCGTACGGCGTGGAGACGGTGAGCCCGCCGACATGGGTGCCCAGGGCCGGACCCTCCGCCGAGACCACGGCGAAGTCGTACACCGGCAGCCCCTCGTCGCTGCGGTCGAGGCCGAACACCTCGCAGACGACGCCGAGCTCGAAGGGATGCACACCGTCGAGCAGGACGGTGGCCACGTTCCTCAGCATGCGTCCAGTGTGCCTCGGAAGTGGCAGTAATTCGAGGGTGTGCGGCAGTCCTGCCACTGTCGGTAAGGAGTGTTCGGAGCGACAGTGGTGTCATGAATACAGCGCAGACAGAAGCCCTGATCGGAATGGCCGTCGTCCTGGGGATCCTGGTCCTCCTGGTCCTCCCCTCACTGATCGGCATCGTGCGCGAGCGGCGCATCGACCGACAGCTCAGGGAGGCCCGGGAGGCCGGAACAGCGGGACGGGATCAGAAGTCCTCGTCCAGGTCGACGGTGCCCTCCACGGCCACCTGGTACGCCGACGGACGCCGCTCGAAGAAGTTGGTCAGCTCCTGAACACCCTGCAGCTCCATGAAGGAGAAGGGGTTCTCGGAGCCGTACACCGGGGCGAAGCCGAGGCGCGTGAGGCGCTGATCGGCGACGCACTCCAGGTACTGCCGCATCGAGTCGGTGTTCATGCCCGGGAGGCCGTCACCGCACAGGTCGCGCGCGAACTGCAGCTCGGCCTCGACGGCCTCCCGCAGCATGTCGGTGACCTGCTGCTGGAGCTTGTCGTCGAAGAGCTCCGGCTCCTCCTTGCGGACGGTGTCGACCACCTCGAACGCGAAGGACATGTGCATCGTCTCGTCGCGGAACACCCAGTTGGTGCCGGTGGCGAGACCGTGCAGCAGACCCCGGCTGCGGAACCAGTAGACGTACGCGAAGGCGCCGTAGAAGAACAGGCCCTCGATGCACGCGGCGAAGCAGATGAGGTTGAGCAGGAAGCGGCGACGGTCGGCCTGGGACTCCAGGCGGTCCAGCTTCTCGACCTCGTTGATCCACTTGAAGCAGAACCCGGCCTTCTCGCGGATGGACGGGATGTTCTCCACGGCCGCGAAGGCGGCGGCGCGGTCGTCCGGGTCCGGAAGGTAGGTGTCCAGCAGCGTCAGATAGAACTGGACGTGCACGGCCTCCTCGAAGAGCTGGCGGCTCAGGTACAGCCGCGCCTCCGGGGAGTTGATGTGCTTGTACAGCGTCAGCACCAGGTTGTTCGCGACGATCGAGTCGCCCGTCGCGAAGAACGCGACCAGCCGGCCGATCAGGTGCTGCTCGGCGGGCGTGAGCCTGGCGAGGTCGGCGACGTCCGAGTGGAGGTCGACCTCCTCGACGGTCCAGGTGTTCTTGATGGCGTCCCGGTAGCGCTCGTAGAAGTCGGGGTAGCGCATGGGACGCAGGGTCAGCTCGAAGCCGGGGTCGAGCAGGTTCTTGGCTGTCATCACAGTCGGCGCGGAGCGCTGTCCTTCAGGGGTGGTGGTCGGGCGACGGGTGGGCATTATTGGCAGGCCTCGCAGGACTCGGGGTTCTCGAGGGAGCAGGCGACGGCGTCGGGGTCGGCGGCCTGCTGGACGGGGATGGACGCCTGCGTCTGCGCCTGGGCGGCGCGGGCGATGCGGGTCGCCGGGCGCGAGCGCAGGTAGTACGTCGTCTTCAGGCCCTGCTTCCAGGCGTACGCGTACATCGAGGAGAGCTTGCCGATCGTCGGCGTCTCCAGGAACAGGTTCAGCGACTGCGACTGGTCCAGGAACGGGGTGCGGGCCGCGGCCATGTCGATCAGGCCGCGCTGCGGGATCTCCCAGGCCGTGCGGTACAGCGCGCGCACGTCCGCCGGGATCCACACGAAGTCCTGCACCGAGCCGTTGGAATCGCGCAGCGCCTCACGGGTACGCGCGTCCCAGACGCCGAGCTGCTTGAGGTCGTTCACCAGGTACGAGTTGACCTGGAGGAACTCACCGGACAGCGTCTCGCGCTTGAACAGGTTGGAGACCTGCGGCTCGATGCACTCGTAGACGCCCGCGATCGAGGCGATGGTGGCGGTCGGCGCGATGGCCAGGAGCAGCGAGTTGCGCAGGCCCACCGAGGCGATCCGCTCGCGCAGCGCCGCCCAGCGCTCCGGCCAGCTCGGCTCGACGTCGTAGTGGTCGGGGTGCAGGACACCCCGGGCCGTACGGGTCTTCTCCCAGGCCGGCAGCGGGCCGTTGCGCTCGGCCAGGTCCGCGGAGGCCTCGTACGCGGCGAGCATGATGCGCTCGGCGATCCGGGTGGACAGGGCGCGCGCCTCGGGCGAGTCGAAGGGCAGGCGCAGCTTGAAGAAGACGTCCTGCAGACCCATCGCACCCAGGCCCACCGGACGCCACTTGGCGTTGGACCGGCCCGCCTGCTCGGTCGGGTAGAAGTTGATGTCGACGACCCGGTCGAGGAAGGTGACGGCCGTACGGACGGTCTCGTCGAGGCGCTCCCAGTCGATGTCCCCGTTGCTCACGAAGGCACCGAGGTTGACCGAGCCCAGGTTGCAGACCGCCGTCTCCCCGTCGTCGGTGACCTCCAGGATCTCCGTGCAGAGGTTGGAGGAGTGGACGACGTGGCCCGGCTCGGCCGTCTGGTTGGCGGTGCGGTTGGCGGCGTCCTTGAACGTCATCCAGCCGTTGCCGGTCTGCGCGAGCGTACGCATCATGCGGCCGTACAGATCACGCGCCGGGATGGTCTTGCGCGCGAGCCCGGCGGCCTCGGCCGCGCGGTAGGCGGCGTCGAACTCCTCGCCCCACAGGTCGACCAGCTGCGGCACGTCCGCGGGCGAGAACAGCGACCACTGTCCGTCGGCGTTCACACGGCGCATGAACTCGTCCGGGATCCAGTGCGCCAGGTTGAGGTTGTGCGTACGGCGGGCGTCCTCACCGGTGTTGTCGCGCAGCTCCAGGAACTCCTCGATGTCGGAGTGCCAGGTCTCCAGGTAGACCGCGGCCGCGCCCTTGCGCCGGCCGCCCTGGTTCACGGCGGCGACCGAGGCGTCCAGGGTCTTCAGGAACGGGACGATGCCGTTGGAGTGCCCGTTGGTGCCGCGGATCAGCGAACCGCGGGAGCGGATACGGCTGTACGACAGACCGATGCCGCCGGCGTGCTTCGAGAGCCGGGCGACCTGGTGGTAGCGGTCGTAGATGGAGTCCAGCTCGTCCTTGGGGGAGTCGAGGAGGTAGCAGGACGACATCTGGGGGTGCCGCGTACCGGAGTTGAAGAGCGTGGGGGAGGAGGGCAGATAGTCGAGGCGGCTCATGAGCTTGTAGAGCGCGGCGACTTCGTCGACGGACCGGGCGGTGTCGTCCTCGGCGAGACCGGCGGCGACGCGCAGCATGAAGTGCTGCGGCGTCTCGACGACGCTGCGGGTGATCGGGTGCCGGAGCAGGTAGCGGCTGTGCAGAGTGCGCAGGCCGAAGTAGCCGAAGCGGTCGTCGGCGTCCGGGTCGATCAGCGCGTCCAGCCGCTGGGCGTGCAGGCGCACGAACTCGGCGGTGCGGTCGGCGATCAGGCCCTCGCGGTGCCCCACGGCGACGGACTCGGTGAACGACGTCACGCCCTGCGAGGCGGCCTCCGCGCGGATCGACACGGTCAGCAGCCGGGCGGCCAGCCGGGAGTAGGCCGGGTCCTCGGAGATGAGACCGGCGGCCGCCTCGGTGGCCAGCTCGCGCAGCTCCGTCTCGTCCGCCTGCGCGGACCGGCCGCGCAGCGCGGCGGCGGCGACCCGGCCGGGGTCGGCGTCGGCGTCGGGGAGGTCGGCGGTCAGCTCCGTCAGGATCCGCAGCAGCGCGGCACCGGGACCGTCGGTCTCGAGGCCTGTCGCTGAAGCCGGTTCGGCTGGCGCGATGGTCACGTGGGGCTCTCCCTCGCTCGGCACGCGGGCCTGGCGGAGGGCAGGTGGCAGCACACGAGCGCACGGGGCGTCGCGTCCACCGGCCCACTCCACGAGACCCGGACGTCAGGGCAACCCGGACCGGACGGCCGGGCGCGCTGTCGGCAGGTCCTCGGACTGAACAGGCGTGTGGATGCACGCAAGTACACCGTTGCGGGACAGTTCCGGATTCGCACCGGATTCCCCTGCGGCGACAGCGAGCATGAGCATACATCTAGTGCCGGGTGGAGACAGCACCCCCATATGTTGTGTCGTGGCGACTCCGGAGCGTGTCAGAGCGTCAACTCATAGGTGAGCAGCACGAGGTCGTCGACGTCCGGAATGGGGTTCCAGTCGCGCTCGGGAGCGCGGACGAAACCGAGTCGTTCGTAGATCCGGTGGGCGGCGTGCATCGTCTCCTGGGTCGACAGCACGATCCCCACGCACCCCCGCGTGGCCCGCGCGCGCTCGACGCAGGCCCGGACCAGCGCCTCGCCGGCACCCCGGCCGCGGGCCGCGTGGGAGACCGCGAGCATGCGGATCTCGGCCTCCCCGGGACCCGCTATGTCGGCCATGGGGCCGCCCGACGGCACGAAGGTGACCCCGCCGAGCACCTCGCCGTCCGTGACGGCGACGAGCACGTCGGCGGCGGCCGCCCGCTTGGCCACGTTGCGCAGTTCGCCGAGGTACCAGTCGCTCTCGCCGAAGGTCAGCAGGCCGTCCTGGAGATAGGCCTGGGCGGTGATCTCGCCGAGGGTGGCGTGTTCGTCGGGGGATACGGGTCGGATCACGATGTCCATGCACCGAGTGTGCCGGGTGGGTACGACAACGGGCCGCCGACTTCTCGCTGTCGGCGGCCCGCTCGTAGGATGTACGGCTCAGTGGGCGCTGCCCGCCGTGGCCGGCGGCAGCTCCACCTCGACGCCCGGGTCACCGGCGTCCGCCGTGTAGTCCTCGGGCCTGGTCTGGTCGACGCCCTCGGGAGCCTTCACGGCCTTCAGGACGAAGGTCAGGACCACCGTGACGGCCAGGTTCAGCACGAACGCCGTGAGGCCGATGTAGCCGATCTCGCCGATGCCGGGGATCTCCTTGGCCGAGCCGCCGAAGTGCTTCTGCGTCGGGGAGGCGACGCCGTAGGCGGCGACGGTGCCGTACACCATGCCGACCGCCCAGCCGGCGAGCAGGGCCCAGCGGTGGAACCAGCGGGTGAACAGGCCGCCGACCAGGGCCGGGAAGGTCTGCAGGATCCAGATGCCGCCCAGCAGCTGGAAGTTGATGGCGACGGTCTTGTCCATGGTGAGCACGAAGACCAGGGCGCCCACCTTGACGAGCAGCGAGACCAGCTTGGAGACCTTCGTCTCCTGTGCGGGTGTCGCGTCCGGCTTGATGAAGTCCTTGTAGATGTTGCGGGTGAAGAGGTTCGCGGCCGCGATGGACATGATGGCGGCCGGGACCAGAGCCCCGATGCCGATCGCCGCGAAGGCCACGCCCGCGAACCAGTCCGGGAACATGTTCTCGAACAGCTGTGGGATCGCCAACTGGCCGTTGGTGACCTTGACGCCCGCCGCGATCGCCATGAACCCCAGCAGGGCCAGCAGGCCGAGCATGAGGGAGTACAGCGGCAGGATCGTGGTGTTGCGGCGGATCACCTCACGGCTGCGCGAGGACAGCGTCGCGGTGATCGAGTGCGGGTACATGAACAGCGCGAGCGCGGAGCCCAGTGCCAGCGTGGCGTACGTCCACTGGCCCGCCTCCGCCGGGACCAGCGCGCCGCGCGGCTTGCCCGTCGCCGGGTTGGTCTGCGCGTACGCCTCGCTCGCCTTGGCGAAGATGTCGTCGAAGCCGCCCAGCTTGATCGGGATGTAGATGATCGCCACAGCGATGACGATGTAGATCAGCGTGTCCTTCACGAACGCGATCAGGGCGGGGGCGCGCAGGCCCGAGGAGTAGGTGTAGGCCGCCAGCACGCCGAAGGCGATCAGCAGCGGGAGGTCCTTCACGAACCAGTTGGTGTTGTCGCCGCCGCCCACGCCCATCACGTCCAGTACGGCCTGGATGCCGACGAGTTGGAGGGCGATGTAGGGCATCGTCGCGAGGATGCCGGTGACGGCGACCGCCAGCGACAGGCCCTTCGAGCCGAAGCGGCCGCGCACAAAGTCCGAGGTCGTCACGTAGCCGTGCCGGTGGGAGACCGACCACAGGCGCGGCAGGAACGTGAAGATCAGCGGGTAGACCAGGATCGTGTACGGCACGGCGAAGAAGCCGGCCGCGCCCGCCGCGTAGATGGCGGCCGGGACGGCGACGAAGGTGTACGCCGTGTAGAGGTCGCCGCCGAGCAGGAACCAGGTGACCCAGGTACCGAACGACCGTCCGCCCAGGCCCCATTCGTCGAGCGAGTGCTCGTTGTCGGCCTTGCGCCAGCGCGCGGCCAGGAAGCCCATGACCGTGACGGCCAGGAAGAAGAAGATGAAGACGCCGAGCGCGACGCCGTTCACACCGTCCTTCATCGCGACGCACCCCCGTCCCGGGCGGCCCGGCGGGCGCGCTGGTCACGCCGCCACAGCTGGTACGCGATCACCGTGAGCACGGTGGAGGCCGGCACCCACAGCATCTGGTACCAGTAGAAGAACGGGATCCCGATGAACGCGGGGTCCGTCTTGGAGTACGAGCCGACCCACAGCATCGCCACGAAGGGCGCGATCAGGCACACGGCGATGACGACGCGCAGGGGCGTCACCACCGCCGCTCCGGTCACATCGGACGCATCTGACATCAGGCGGCTCCGTCCCCTCGCTGATCACCACTGATCACCTGTAATGCGCAGGCAATCTAGGCGACTGTCTCGGGCGAGTGGAAGACCTCGTCTGCCTATCGGTATGTCGATTCGGTGCAGATTGGGGTCCCACCATGAAGTTGACGCAAAAGCGACGGCCGAAGCGGGGTGGCGGGGGCCGAACCGGCCTTAGTCCTGTGGGCGCTTGAGGCGGGCCACGAACTTGTAGCGGTCGCCGCGGTAGACGGAGCGGACCCACTCCACCGGCTTGCCCTCGCGGTCCAGGGAGTGCCGGGAGAGCATCAGCATCGGCAGGCCGACGTCGGTGCCGAGCAGGCCCGCCTCGCGCGGGGTGGCCAGCGAGGTCTCGATGGTCTCCTCGGCCTCCGCGAGGTGGACGTCGTACACCTCGGCGAGGGCGGTGTAGAGGGACGTGTACTTGACGAGCGATCTGCGCAGCGCGGGGAAGCGCTTCGCCGACAGGTGCGTGGTCTCGATGGCCATCGGCTCGCCGTTGGCCATGCGCAGCCGCTCGATGCGCAGCACGCGGCCGCCGGCCGTGATGTCGAGCAGCACGGCGAGCCGGTCGTCGGCGGTGATGTAGCCGATGTCCAGCAGCTGCGAGGTGGGCTCCAGGCCCTGGGCGCGCATGTCCTCGGTGTAGGAGGTGAGTTGCAGCGCCTGGGAGACCTTGGGCTTGGCGACGAAGGTGCCCTTGCCCTGGATGCGCTCCAGGCGGCCCTCGACGACCAGCTCCTGGAGGGCCTGGCGCACGGTCGTGCGCGAGGTGTCGAACTCGGCGGCGAGCGTGCGCTCGGGCGGGACGGGCGTGCCAGGATCCTGCGTCTCCGTCATGTCCAGCAGATGCTTCTTCAAGCGGTAGTACTTGGGCACGCGCGCGGTACGGACGGTAGCCCCATTCTCGTTCTCCGCACTGCTGACGTCGGTGCTCATGTTCTGCCTTCCCGGCTCCTGGTGCCGAAGCGACCGACGTCCCGCCGGTCACGGCTCACATCGTGGCACGGCTTCGTCCGACAGGAGTCCACCGCACGCTCCGTGATCCCCTCTGGTATACCTTCGCGCCCCTCGTTGGTCTAGTCCATCCCCGTCGTCGATGGCAGTGGTCCAGCGGAACTGGTCCGTCCGATCTGTCGCTTGCGCAATGAAAGGTCCCTGCATATCTCGGTCCCATCACGGACGCCCGGAGCCTGCTTGAACACCCTTGACAGGCCTATTGGTCTGGGCCAAGCTCCCCGTACTGGTCTACACCATTGGTCCAGGTCCCGGCCCCATGGGCGGTACGAAGCGTGGGCCTGCTCGGCGGATCAGGTCGGAGTAAAGCAACCGAACCTGATCAGCGCCGGCGAGCGGGGTCTGGTGCGTGCAGTTGCAAGGCGGAGGAGGGAGTCGACGCGGAGCGTCGGCGACCGACGACGACGCCGCAGATGTGCGTGCCAGACCCCGCGTCTCCGGCATGATCCGCCGAGCAGGCCCGGCTCGCCGCGGGGAGGCAGGGGGGTTTGTGGCATCCCTGAGGAGGGTGGCGTGAAGCGCAAGCTGATAGCCGCGATCGGTATCGCGGGCATGGTCGTCTCCATCGCGGCGTGTGGCAGTGACAAGAAGGACGACGACGGTTCGGGCAAGGGGGCGGACGCCAAGGAGCTGACCGTCTGGCTCACCGTGGACGCCCAGAACAACTGGCCCAACCTGGTGAAGGCCGCCGACGCCGCCGTGCAGAAGAAGCACCCCGGCATCAAGATCAAGCACGAGTACTACGGCTGGCCGGACAAGAACACCAAGCTGGACGCCGTCCTCGCCACCGACAAGGCCCCCGACGTGGTCGAGATGGGCAACACCGAGATGCTGGGCTACATGGTCAAGGGCGCCTTCGCGCCCGTCGACGCCGCGCAGTTCGGCAACTCCTCCGCCTGGCTGGACGGCCTCAAGGCCTCCGTGACCTACGACGGCAAGACCTACGGCGTGCCGTACTACGCCGGTGGCCGGGTCGGCACCTGGCGCAAGGACATCGCGGCCGCGTCCGGCATCAAGGCGCCCCCGAAGACCTACACGGAGCTGACCTCCGACCTGGACAAGATCCAGAAGAAGCAGGGCGCCAAGTTCAACGCCTGGTACCAGCCCACCCGTGACTGGTACGCGGCCATGTCCTTCGTCTACGACGCCGGCGGCTCCATCGCCGTCGAGTCCGGCGGTCAGTGGAAGGCGAACCTGTCCTCGCCCGAGTCCCTCAAGGGCCTCAACGAGTTCAAGACCATCCTTGACAAGTACATGCACGGCGACAAGACGAAGGACGAGTCCGACCGCTACATCGTCTACGGCCAGGGCAAGTCGGACCTGATCTTCGGTGCCGCGTGGGAGGGCGCGACCGCGGCCGACCCGAAGAACGACAAGACCGGCAAGCTCAAGGACGACCTCGAGAACTTCGTGATGCCCGGCCCGTCCGGCAAGAACCTGCCGGTCTTCCTCGGCGGTTCCGACCTCGCCATCCCGGTGAAGTCCAAGGCCCAGGGCGTCGCCGCCGAGTGGATCAACGCCTTCACCGGTCCCGAGGGCCAGAAGGGTCTGATGGCCAAGGGCAACCTGCCCAACAACAAGACGGACCTCGCCACCCTGAAGAACGACCCGGCGACCGTCGTGCCGGCCACCGCGGCCGAGTCCAACTGGTTCGTCCCGATGGCCCCCGGCTGGGGCCAGGTCGAGAAGGCCCAGGTCCTGCAGACCATGCTGCAGAACATCGGCACCGGCAAGAAGTCGGTCGAGGCCGCCGCGAAGGACGCGGACGCCGCGATCGACAAGGTCATCAACACCAAGTGATCTGAGATCGGGGCCCTGTCCGCCGACAGGGCCCCGCCTCTCGTACGACCCGAGGGACCGCTGAGGAGCGCGCGATGAGTGCCGCAGACACGACCACCCCTGCCAAGGTGCCGCCACCGCGGCAGGCGCCGCCACCGGACGTGCCGCAACGGCCACGCGGAAAGCGGACGTCGAGCGGGGCGGCCACCCCCTGGCTGCTGCTCGCGCCGTGTCTGCTGATCCTCGCCCTGGTCATGGGCTATCCGCTGGTCCGCCTGGTCACCCTGTCCTTCCAGGAGTTCGGGCAGTCCCAGCTGTGGGGCTTCAAACCGGCCGAGTCCGTCGGCTTCGCCAACTTCTCCAAGGTGCTGGGGGACAGCGAGTTCTGGCAGGTCGTCCTGCGCACGGTGATCTTCGCGGTCGGCTCGGTCGTGCTCACCATGGTCCTCGGCATGCTGATCGCCCTGCTGCTGCAGCGCGTCTCCGGCTGGGTGAAGACCCTCGTCAACATCGCGCTGGTGGCCAGCTGGGGCATGCCCGTCATCGTCGCCACCACCGTCTTCAAGTGGCTCTTCGACGCCGACTACGGCGTCCTCAACGCGCTGCTGAGCAAGCTGCCGGGCGTCGAGCTGATCGGCCACAACTGGTTCGCGAGCGGCCCCGAGGGGCTGGCCGTGATCATGCTCCTGGTGGTCTGGGGCGCGGTCCCCTTCGTGGTCATCACGCTCAGCGCCGGCCTCACCCAGGTCCCGGCGGAACTGGAGGAGGCGGCCCGCCTCGACGGCGCGGGCTCCTGGGGCGTCTTCCGGTACGTCACCCTGCCCATCCTCAAGCCGATCATCGTGATGCTCACGACCCTGTCGGTCATCTGGGACATGGGCGTCTTCCCGCAGGTCTTCGTCATGCGGGGCGGGCACCCGGAGGCCGAGTTCCAGCTCCTGACCACCTACTCGTACGACCGCGCCTTCGTGGTCAACGACTATGCGCAGGGCTCGGCGATCGCCCTGATCACCGTGGTGCTGCTGCTCGGCGTGGTCGCCGTGTACATGCGCCAGATGCTGAAGATCGGAGAGGTCGAATGAGCACGCTCGCCCCCGCCGCCCGCCGCAGGTCGAGGTTCGGCTGGAACCTCCTGGGCCTGCTGGTCTTCGTCACCGCCGGCTTCCCCGTCTACTGGATGCTGAACACGGCGTTCAAGCCGGCCAAGGACGCCATCGACCCGGACCCCAGCCTGCTGCCCACCGGCCTGACCCTGTCCAACTTCCGCCGCGCGCTGGACATCGCCGACTTCTGGGGCCCGGTCGGCCGCAGCCTGATGGTGTCCCTGTCCGTCGTGGTGATCGGCATCGTCGTGGGCATGCTCGCCGCGCTCGCCATCTCCCGGTTCGCCTTCCGCGGCCGCAAGATAGTGATCGTGGGCATCCTCGCGGTGCAGATGGTCCCGCTGGTCGCCATGATCATCCCGGTCTTCCTGCTGCTGAACGACCTGCACCAGTACGACAAGCTCACCGGTCTGATCATCACCTACCTGACCTTCATCCTCCCCTTCACGGTGTGGACGCTGCGCGGCTTCATCGTCAACATCCCGCGGGAGCTGGAGGAGGCCGCGATGGTCGACGGCTGCTCCCGCACCGGCGCCTTCGTCCGCGTCGTCTTCCCGCTCCTCGCCCCCGGCATGGTCGCCACCTCGGTCTACGGCTTCATCCAGGCCTGGAACGAATACCTGTACGCCCTCATGCTGCTCAGCCAGGAGCACCAGACGGCGACCGTGTGGCTCGGCAACTTCACGACCAAGCACGGCACCGAGTACGCCCCGATGATGGCCGGCGCCACGATGATGGCCGTGCCGATCGTCGTCCTCTTCCTCCTCGTCCAGCGCAAGATGGCCGCGGGCCTGACCGCGGGCGCCGTGAAGGGATAACGCCACCCGATGACGACACTCGCCAGCGGCACCGACACCCTGACGCGCGACGCCCTCACCGTCCTCCAGCCCGGCTTCACCGGCACCACGGCCCCCGACTGGCTGCTGCGTCGGCTCGGCGAGGGCCTCGCCTCCGTGGGCCTGTTCGGCCGCAACATCGCCTCCGCGGAACAACTGGCCGCCCTGACCGCACAGTTGCGCACCGAGCGGGACGACGTCCTGGTCGCGATCGACGAGGAGGGCGGAGACGTCACGCGCCTGGAGGTGCGCACGGGCTCCAGCTTCCCCGGCAACCACGCCCTCGGCGCGGTCGACGACCCCGCGCTGACCAGGGACGTGGCCCGCGAACTCGGCCGCCGCCTCGCGGCCTGCGGCGTGAACCTCAACTGGGCCCCGTCGGCGGACGTGAACTCCAACCCCGCCAACCCGGTCATCGGCGTACGGTCCTTCGGCGCCGACACCGACCTGGTCGCCCGGCACACCGCCGCCTACGTCACCGGCCTTCAGTCGGCCGGCGTGGCGGCCTGCACCAAGCACTTCCCCGGGCACGGCGACACCGCCGTCGACTCGCACCACGCGCTGCCCCGCATCGACGCGGCGGCCGCGCTGCTGGACGCCCGCGAACTCGTGCCCTTCCGCGCGGCGATCGCCGCCGGCACCCGGGCCGTGATGAGCGCCCACATCCTGGTCCCGGCGCTGGACCCGGACCGCCCCGCGACCCTCTCCCGCCGGATCCTCACCGACCTGCTGCGCGGCGAGCTCGGCTACGCCGGCCTGATCGTGACCGACGGCATGGAGATGCAGGCCATCGCCGCCACCTACGGCATCGAACGCGGCAGCGTCCTCGCCATCGCTGCCGGCGCCGACGCCATCTGCGTGGGCGGCGGCCTCGCGGACGACGAGACGGTACGCCGCCTGCGCGACGCCCTGGTCCTGGCCGTACGCGCGGGCGAACTCCCCGAGGAGCGCCTGGCGGACGCGGCGCAGCGCGTCCGGGAGCTGGCGCGGTGGACGGCACAGGCGGCGAGGACCGCGAGGGACGACACGGTTCGCCCGAGTGCGTCGGCGGTCGTGGGCGAAGGCGAGGCCGGCCGGAACGGAAGTGCCGTACGGACCGACGTCGGGCTGATCGCCGCGCGGCGGGCGCTGCGGGTGACGTACGGCGAGTCGTACGAGCCGTCGGCCGCGGCGCCGTACGTCGCCGCCTTCACTCCCCTCGCGAACATCGCCGTCGGGGACGAGACCCCGTGGGGCGTCGCCGCCGAGCTGGCCCGTCTGCTGCCCGGCACGGAGACCGGCAGCTTCGCGGGGGAGACGGCGGGGGCGCAGGCGCTGGCCGCGGCCGGGGACCGCCGGGTGGTGGCCGTCGTCCGCGACGAGCACCGGCACCCCTGGATGGCGGCGGCCCTGGACACCCTCCTCGCGGCCCGCCCGGACACGATCGTGGTCGAGATGGGCGTGCCCCAGTCCGCGCCCCGAGGCGCCCTGCACATCGCCACCCACGGCGCGGCCCGGGTCTGCGGCCGTGCGGCGGCGGAGGCCATCGCGGGCCGCTGACCCCGTGCCCGTACGACGAGGGCGCCGGACTCCCTGCGGGAGCCGGCGCCCTCGGACGTGCCGGGACCGTCAGATCCCCTGCCACTGCGGCTTGTTGACGTACGCGTGCCGGAAGTAGTCCGCCAGCTTCAGCTTGGCGGCGGCCGCCTCGTCGACGACCACGGTGGCGTGCGGGTGGAGCTGCAGCGCCGAGGCGGGGCACACCGCGGCGACCGGCCCCTCGACGGTCGCGGCGACCGCGTCCGCCTTGCCCTCCCCGGTGGCCAGCAGCACCAGGTGCCGTGCCTCCAGGATCGTGCCTATGCCCTGGGTGATGACGTGGTGCGGCACCTGCTCGATGTCCCCGTCGAAGAAACGCGCGTTGTCGACGCGGGTCTGCTCGGTCAGCGTCTTGATCCGCGTGCGCGAGGCCAGCGAGGAGCAGGGCTCGTTGAACCCGATGTGCCCGTCGGTGCCGATCCCGAGCAGCTGCAGGTCCACGCCGCCGGCCTCGGCCAGCGCCCGGTCGTACGCCTCGCACGCCGCCCGCACGTCCTCGGCCGCGCCGTCCGGACCCAGGAACGCGTCCAGCGTGATCCCGAGCGGCTCCAGCACCTCCCGCGCGAGCACCGAACGGTACGACTCCGGATGGTCGGCGGGCAGTCCCACGTACTCGTCGAGCTGTGCGATCCGGGCCCGCGAGGTGTCCACGTCGCCGGCGCGCACCTTCGCCGTCAGCGCCCGGTAGATGGGCAGCGGCGTGGAGCCGGTGGCCACGCCGAGCAGGGCGTCGGGCTTGCGCCGGAGCAACTCCGCCATGGCCTCGGCGATCAGCTCGCCGCCCGCGGCGGCATCCGGAACGATGACAACTTCCACGCTGGGCCTGCCGTTCTGAAGAGGGCTGGAACGTCTATGTGGTTTAGACCAATCTAACATCCACCCCGCACGCACGCCGCCCTTGTTCGGGGAGTGGAATGGGATCCGTCAGCGCCCCGTCTCCGACCCGTCGCCACCCCGTCGTCGACCCGTCACCGGCCTGCCGACGACCGTCAGTGACCACCGGCGACGATCGGCGAGCCGCCAGTGACCCGCCTGCCCCGGGAGGAACCACGATGACCGCCACCACCTCGGAGTCCGCCGGCGAGCGTCCGGGCCGGATCATGGCCCGCGAGATGGCCGAACAGCCCGCCGTGCTCCGCCGGATCCTGGACGAGGGGGCCCCGGCCGTCCGGCGGGTGGCCCGGGAGATCGCCGCCCGCCGCCCCCGCTTCGTGCTGCTCACAGCCCGCGGCACCTCCGACAACGCGGCCCTCTACGCCAAGTACCTGCTGGAAATCCGCCTCGGCCTGCCCTGCGGCCTCACGTCCATGTCGACCACCACGGCCTACGGCGCCCGCCCCGACCTGACCGACGTGCTCGTCATCACCGTCAGCCAGTCCGGCGGCTCCCCGGACCTGGTCGCCTCCACCCGCGCCGCCCGCGAGGCCGGCGCGATCACCCTCGCCGTGACCAACAGCGCCGACTCCCCGCTGGCCGGCGTCTCCGAGTACCACATCGACATCCTGGCCGGTCCCGAGCGGGCCCTGCCCGCCACCAAGACCTACACGGCCTCGCTCCTCGCGCTCTACCTCTGCGTCGAGGGCCTGCGCGGCGGTGACGGCGCCGCCGCGAAGGTGCTGCCCGACCTCGCCGAGCAGCTGCTCGCCCGGCACGCCGAGGTGCGCGCCCTGGCCGCCCGCTACCGCTTCGCCGAGCGCATGGTCGTCACCTCGCGCGGCTACGGCTACCCCACGGCCAAGGAGGCCGCCCTCAAGCTGATGGAGACCAGCTACATCCCCGCCCTGTCCTACTCCGGCGCCGACCTCCTGCACGGCCCCCTCGCCATGGTCGACAACGTCTCCCCGGTCATCGCGGTCGTCACCGACGGCAAGGGCGGCGAGGCCCTCCGGCCCGTCCTCGACCGGTTGCGCGGCCGGGGCGCCGACCTGGTCGTCGTCGGACCCGCTCACCAGGTCGAGCAGGCCTCGGCCGGCTTCGTCCTGCCCACCGACGGGGTCGCCGAGGAGCTCCAGCCGGTCCTGGAGATCATCCCCCTCCAGCTGCTCGCCTACGAGGTCACCATCGCCCGCGGTCAGGACCCGGACGCCCCCCGCGCCCTGGCCAAGGTGACGCAGACCCGCTGAGCGGACACCCCGCGAGCCGAAAAGAATCGGTGGCGGTGGCGGAAATTGCCATCATGATCCGACCCCGTTCGTAACCCGGGCGGGCTAGGCTGCGGATCGCCAAGTGTGAACATCCTCCAACACGTGGACACACCCCATGGTCTAGTCCACAATGCGAGAGGACGACTTCCGTCTTCCCCGCACAGGAAGGCGGACCGAGGACCCGGTGCTCTCTGCCCTGACTGCCCCGGTTCCTCACCATTCGGCCGGTCGGGACCGCACACCCCGCGGCCGAAACTGCTCCGGGCTGCGGTGCCGGGAGGGTTGAGGGTCCCTCCCAGGCGCCGCGGCCCGCGGGTGTTTTTCGGCCATCCACATCTGCCCGGGTACGCTCGCACACGTGCCCTCCATGAACGAACTCGTACGCCAGCACACCGCTCTGAGCGACTCCGACCTGGAGTGGCTGCATCTGCTGGTCTCGGAGTGGCAGCTGCTCTCCGACCTCTCCTTCGCCGACCTGGTCCTGTGGGTCCCCACCCGCGACGGCACGCGGTACGTCTCGGTCGCCCAGATGCGGCCCAACACCGGCCCCACCTCCTACCAGGACGACATGGTCGGCCACCTCGTCCCGCGCGGCCGGCGCCCCATGCTGGACGCCGCTCTCGACGAGGGCCGGATTGTGCGCGAGGGCGACCCGGAGTGGCGCGAGGAGGTCCCCGTACGGGTCGAGTCGATCCCCGTGCGGCGTGAGGGGCGCGTCCTCGGCGTCATCGCCCGCAACACCAACCTGCTCACCGTCCGGACCCCGAGCCGCCTGGAGCTGACCTACCTCCAGAGCGCCTCCGACCTGGCGCAGATGATCGCGGCCGGCTCCTTCCCGTTCCCCGATCAGCAGGTCGACATGGACGCCTCGCCGCGCGTCGGCGACGGCCTGATCCGGCTCGACGCGGACGGCACCGTCCAGTACGCCTCGCCGAACGCCCTGTCCGCCTACCACCGCCTCGGCCTCGCCTCCGACCTGGTCGGCCACCATCTGGGCACGACCACCGCCGAACTCGCCCCGACCCGGGGGCCGGTGGACGAGGCGCTGGCCAAGGTCGCCAGCGGCTGGGCGCCCCGCGAGTTCGAGATCGAAGGGAACGACGGGGTCATCCAGTTCCGGGCCATCCCGCTCAAGCCCAAGGGAACCCGGATCGGCTCACTGGTGCTGCTCCGGGACGTCACCGAACTGCGGCGCCGCGAACGCGAGTTGATCACCAAGGACGCGACCATCCGGGAGATCCACCACCGGGTGAAGAACAACCTCCAGACGGTCGCCGCCCTGCTCCGCCTCCAGGCCCGGCGCATCGAGTCCGACCGGGGTCGGGAGGCCCTGGAGGAGGCCGTCCGGCGTGTCGGCTCGATCGCCATCGTGCATGAGACGCTGTCGCAAAACCTGGACGAGCGCGTGGAGTTCGACGAGATCGCCGACCGTGTGCTCGCGATGGTCGCCGAGATCTCGCCGGGCAAGGTCACCGGCCGGCGCAGCGGCCGCTTCGGGATACTCGACGCCGAGGTCGCGACCCCGCTGTCGATGGTCCTGACCGAAATCCTGCAGAACGCCCTCGAACACGGTTTCCGGGAGGGCGACACCGGCACGGTCGAGGTCGCGGCGGTCCGCGGCGGCACCACCAAGGAGGCCCGCCTCCTCGTCACCGTCCAGGACGACGGCGTCGGTCTGCCCGAGGGATTCGACCCGCAGACCGCCGGCAACCTCGGTCTGCAGATCGTACGAACCCTGGTCGAGGGCGAGTTGGGCGGAACGTTCGACATGGTCCCGGCACCCGTACGCGGAACACGGGTGATCCTGGACATTCCGGTCCGGTCGCACAAGTAGGGACATCTCCCGGCGAACACCGAGCGGACATCGAGGAGTTCGCGAGCGGAACTCGCCCGAACAGCAAAGAGCCTCGGACCTTGATCAGGTCCGAGGCCAGTGCTCGTTGCTGCTCTTCTACTGCTAAGCGCATCGGGGTACTGCGCGCTGCGGCTCGGGGGCGGGAGATGCGTACTCGCTGTACGCGCCGCCAAGCTCAGGCTGTCAGCAGGGGTGGGAGTGTCAGGCGGAAGCCTGACGAGCCCGGTTGCGGGCGGCGCGGCGCTTCATGGCGCGGCGCTCGTCCTCGCTGAGACCACCCCAGACGCCCGAGTCCTGACCGGACTCGAGCGCCCACTGCAGGCACTGCTCCATGACGGGGCAGCGACGGCAGACGGCCTTGGCTTCCTCGATCTGCAGCAGCGCAGGACCGGTGTTGCCGATGGGGAAGAAGAGCTCGGGGTCTTCCTCGCGGCAAACGGCGTTGTGACGCCAGTCCATGGCTGCTACCTCTCCTTGGTATTTACGTGCGGGTTGCTTGTGAATGTGAACGCTTTCACGAATCCCTCAACAAGTGAAGGGTCCATTGCCGGGTTCGCCGGCGTTGGCCTGGGTTTGAAGAGGGGTTCTGGTGATCAGTGGAGGCCGGTGTTGCGGGCCGTCCCGATCGCCACGTAGAGACTCGCAAACCTCAGCGGCGGATACAACCCCTTCCGGAAAGTTTTTTTTGATTCCTCGGTGTCGACTGGGTCACAGCCGTACTTCCATGGGGTGGATCCTGGCCTAAACGTTCGAGTGAAAGGACTTTCGCCCGTTCCACTCACACAATCACACGCAGTGCGCGGCGTACGCCTGTGAACGTCACGCTCGTACGCAGCCCGAGGTGGTCTCCGTCCATCTGGAGAGGCAGTGGCACCTTCGAATGCAAGGTGAACCGGTCCAGGTCGTGCAGGGAGGTGGCATGCCTGCCGTGGGGTCCACGCTCGGGGGACGAAGTGAGCAACTGGGTGCCATACCGGGCAACCGCGGCCGTGGACAGGCGGCTGAGACCGAGTACGTCGAGTCCCTTATCGAACGAGGCCTTAGGTGACGTGTACATCGGACGATTGCCGAGATACGTCCAGGGCGAGGTGTTCGAGACTATGGCGACCACAAGATCGGCGATCGGGTCCTCGCCGGGTTGTTCGAGCGTGATCGAGCCGTGCCGGCGGTGCTGCTCGCCGACGAACTGCCGGACAACCTGACGTACGTACAAGGCGTGGGTGGATTTCTTGCCGCGCTCGCGCTGCTGCTCGACCCGGCCGACGACACCGGCGTCGAAGCCGAGGCCGGCGTTGAAGGTGAACCAGCGAGCCGGCACCGCCTCGTCCTCGGTGCCGGGCGTACCGGAGGTGAGTCCGAGGCCGACGACGCGCTCGCGCTTCTCGCGCAGAGCGTCCAGCAGGGCGCCGGTCGCCTCCACGGGATCGTTGGGCAGGCCCAGCGCGCGGGCGAAGACATTGGTGGAGCCGCCGGGGACCACGGCGAGACCGGGGAGGCGCTCGGGGTCGGGGCCGTTGTGCAGCAGTCCGTTGACGACCTCGTTGACCGTGCCGTCACCGCCGAGGGCGACCACCAGGTCCACGTCGTCACTCTCCGCCGCCTGCCGGCCCAGGTCGCGCGCGTGGCCGCGGTACTCGGTGGTGACCGCCTCCAGCTTCATCTCGCTCGCCAGGGCGTGGATCAGGACGTCGCGCCTACGTGCGCTTGTGGTGGTTGCCGCCGGATTGACCACGAGAAGTGCACGCATGGATTGCAGCGTACCTACTGGGGGGTACCCGGCCCATACCGAGGTAGGGATCCGGTAAGAGATGGGGGCGTGAGCCTGGACACTCGGGCGCCCGGGGCGAGGGCTACGCTTCTGGGGTGAGCAGCGAGCAGAACCCCGTATCCGACTCCGCGCGAGCCGATGCCCCCCGTCCGCGCCGCCTGACGTACGCGGCCGCGCTGGCCGCGCTGGAGGGGCTCGCGCTGCTGGTCGGCGGCGGGTGGGTGCTCGTCCTCGGTATCACCGGTGACCCCGACGACCGGCAGCAGGCCGTCACTCTGGGCATCACGCTGATCGTCCTGGCCCTGCTCCCCCTGCTCGCCGCGCGCGGGTTGCTGCGGCGGCGTAGTTGGAGCCGGGGCCCGGCCGTGATCACCCAGATCATGGCCCTTCCCGTCGCCTACAGCCTCCTGCAGGCCGACAGCCTCGCGATCCCTGCCGGCATCGTCCTCGCCGTGGTCGCGGTCGCGTCCCTGGTCCTCCTGGTGAACCCGGCCACGACCGCGGCCCTCGGCATCCGGGGCCCGGGACGCACGGAGGCGGAGGAACCGAA
The DNA here is from genome assembly GCF_053611585.1 of Streptomyces sp. NPDC054794. Classification (NCBI taxonomy): domain Bacteria; kingdom Bacillati; phylum Actinomycetota; class Actinomycetes; order Kitasatosporales; family Streptomycetaceae; genus Streptomyces; species Streptomyces sp. NPDC054794. The sequence continues at coordinate 103,556 of NZ_JBSHAQ010000006.1, forward strand.
GCGCTAGCCCGCGGCGCTTCGGAGCATCGGCCCGCGGCGCTTCGGAGCATCGGCCCGCGGCGCTTCGGAGCATCGGCCCGCGGCGTCTGTCGGCCGTGGGTCTACTCCTCCACCAGCAGCTTCTCCCGGAGCTGGGCCAGGGTGCGGGCCAGCAGGCGGGAGACGTGCATCTGGGAGATGCCGACCTCCTGCGCGATCTGGGACTGGGTCATGTTGCCGAAGAAGCGGAGGAGCAGGATGCGCTTCTCGCGCGGCGGGAGGTCCTCGAGGAGCGGCTTGAGGGACTCGCGGTACTCCACGCCCTCCAGCGCCTCGTCCTCGGCGCCGAGGGTGTCGGCGACCGCCGGGGACTCGTCGTCGGTGTCCGGGACGTCCAGGGACAGGGTGGAGTAGGCGTTCGCCGACTCCAGGCCCTCCAGGACCTCCTCCTCCGAGATGGCGAGCTTCTCGGCGAGTTCGTGGACGGTGGGGGAGCGCCCGTGCTGCTGGGAGAGCTCGGCCGTCGCCGTGGTCAGGGCGAGGCGCAGCTCCTGCAGACGGCGCGGGACGCGGACGGCCCAGCCCTTGTCACGGAAGTGGCGCTTGATCTCGCCGACGACCGTCGGGGTGGCGTACGTGGAGAACTCCACGCCGCGGTCCGGGTCGAACCGGTCCACCGACTTGATCAGGCCGATGGTGGCGACCTGGGTCAGGTCGTCGAGGGGTTCGCCGCGGTTGCGGAAGCGGCGCGCGAGGTGCTCGACGAGCGGCAGGTGCATGCGGACCAGCTGGTTGCGCAGCTCCGCGTACTCGGGGCTGCCGTCCTTCAGGCCGCGCAGCTCGACGAACATCGCGCGCGCTCCGCTGCGGTCCTGAGGATCGTGGTGCGTGCCCTGCGCGGCCTCCGCGCCCAGCGCGTCGTCCTCGGAGTTTCGCTCGTGCTCGCTCATCGTCCCGCCCGTCGCCCTTCGCCGAGCCGCCGCCTCCGCTCGGCCGGGGGACACGGCCCCGCCCCGTCGTGCCGGAGGCCCGCTCTGCACGCCACCTTTCCGATCCCGCTGCCCGTCGTCCGGGAAGCCGGCCTGCGCGGAGTCGTCCTCCGGGTGCGGCCGGGCCTGCTCGGGGATGGCGTCGATGCCGTCCGTCATGCGTCGGGAACCGCCCGTGGGGTTGTTCGCCAAGCTCTCGCCTCCGCTCGGGCAGGGGACGCCCCCGTCCTCGACCGGCAGCTCCCGTGTGCCGCGCTCTTCGTCCCGCACCGGTCCGTCCCCGTTCCTCACGCCGGCCCGGGTCCCGCGCCGCGCTGTTTGTAGAGGCTGATCGACACGGTCTTGTCCTCGTCGACGGCCGACGAGACCTTGCCCGCCAGGGCCGACAGCACGGTCCAGGCGAAGGTGTCGCGCGAGGGCGCGTGGCCGTCGGTCGTCGGGGCCGACACCGTGACTTCCAGCGAGTCGTCGACGAGGCGGAAGACGCAGCTCAGCACCGAGCCGGACACGGCCTGCTGGAGCAGGATCGCGCAGGCCTCGTCCACCGCGATGCGCAGATCCTCGATCTCGTCCAGGGTGAAGTCCAAGCGGGCGGCGAGACCGGCCGTGGCCGTCCGCAGCACCGACAGGTAGGCACCCGCAGCCGGCAGCCGGACTTCCACGAAGTCCTGGGTCGCGGGCTCGCCTGCGATCTGGGACACCCTCACCTCCATGGTGGTACAAGCTTTACGGGGCCGAGGGTTGCCCCCCGGGGTAACGCGATACGTGGTACAGCGGTGACGCTATCGCGCTCCGAACTTTTCTGTCCCCGGGACCCCAACCCCCTGGCGTCACTCACAGTAAACCTGTGGATACGCTCCGTGTCTAGGGGTCTGCGGTCCCAATTGGGAAGAGCGCGCGCCGGTTTGACGTACCCAGACGTCAGACCGTCGAATCGTCGCAACCGGCCGCCGCATGCAGTGTCACACGAGTACGTGGTCGACGAAGCACCACCGCCAGCTCTCACCGGGTTCGAAGGTCCGCATCACGGGATGACCGGACTGCGTGTGATGCTCCGTCGCGTGCCGTCCCTGCGAGGAGTCGCAGCAGCCGACGTGGCCACAGGACAGACACAGTCGCAGCTGCACCGGGTGCGTGCCGTTCGCGAGACATTCCGGGCAGGTCTCGTGCAGCGGCTCGGGTTCGGGGTGCGGCAGCGCGTCGGCGTGCGTGCACTGTTTCATGATTGCCAGGTTACGACGGGCGCGCGGGTGGTCGCGCGAAAGCGGAGAACGAGGGCGGGCGAGACATGGACGTGATGCCGCTGCTGTTGCTGGTGGCGGGCAGTGCGGTGGTCGCCGCGGCGGCCCGGCGCACCCCGGTGCCGGCGCCGCTGCTGCTGGTCGCGGCGGGACTGGTGGTCTCGTACGTCCCCGGAATCCCGGACTACACCCTCGACCCGGACGTCGTCCTGCCGCTCCTGCTGCCCCCGCTGCTGTACACCTCGGCCACCGACAGCTCGTACCTCGACCTGCGGGCGCAGCTGCGGCCCGTGGCGCTGCTGTCGGTCGGGTACGTCCTCTTCGCGACCTTCGTCGTCGGCTGGGCCGTCTACCGGCTCGTGCCGGGGATGCCGCTGACCGCCGCGCTGGTGCTGGGCGCGGTGGTGGCGCCGCCGGACGCGGTCGCGGCGACGGCGGTCGCCCGCCGGGTGGGGCTGCCGTCCCGCATCACGACCATCCTCCAGGGCGAGTCCCTGCTGAACGACGCCACCGCGATCACCGCCTACAAGGTGGCCCTCCTCGCCGCCCTCGGCGAGAGCGCCACCTGGGCCGGCGGCATCACCGAGTTCCTGCTCGCGGCGGTCGGCGGCGTGGGCATCGGCCTGGTCCTGATGGCCCCCATCCACTGGCTGCGCACGCACCTGAAGGAGCCGCTGCTCCAGAACACGCTCTCGCTGCTCATCCCGTTCGTGGCGTACGGCGTCGCCGAGCAGGTGCACGCCTCCGGCGTCCTCGCGGTCGTGGTCGTGGCCCTCTACCTCGGCCACCGCGCGTGGGAGGTCGACTTCGCCACCCGCCTGCAGGAGGAGGCGGTGTGGCGGATGGTCGCCTTCGTCCTGGAGTCGGCGGTGTTCGCGCTCATCGGGCTGCAGCTGCCGTTCGTCCTCAAGGGCCTCGGGGAGTACAAGGGCGCCGACGCCGCCTGGTACGCGGTGGTCCTCTTCCTGGTGGTGGTCGCGGCCCGGTTCGTCTGGGTCTATCCGGCGGCCTTCCTCCCCCGCCTGCTGTCGGCGCGGGTCAGGAAACGCGAGGAGAACCCGACCTGGAAGGGCGCGATGGTCACCGCGTGGGCCGGGATGCGCGGTGTGGTCTCGCTGGCCATCGCCTTCTCGATCCCGGTCACGACGCACGGCGGCGCCCCCTTCCCGCAGCGCAACCTGATCCTCTTCCTGACATTCACGACGGTGATCGGGACGCTGGTCGTGCAGGGCCTGACCCTGCCCCCGCTGATCCGGCTGCTGAAGTTCCCCGGACGAGACCAGCAGGCCGAGACGCTCGCGGAGGCCAACGCCCAGGCGCAGGCCTCCCGGGCCGCCGAGCAGCGCCTCGACGACCTCCTCGCCGACGAGCGCAACGCCCTGCCCCCGCCCCTCGCCGACCGCCTCCGCAGCGTCCTGGAGCGCCGCCGCAACGCCGTCTGGGAGCGGCTCGGCCAGGTCAACCCGGTCACCGGGGAGACGGTCGACGACACCTACCGCCGGCTGTCCCGCGACATGATCAGCGCCGAACGCGAGGTGTTCGTCAGGCTCCGCGACCACCGCTACATCGACGACGAGATGCTGCGCACGCTGCTGCGCCGACTGGACCTGGAGGAGGCGGCCGCGTACCGGGAGGCCACCTAGGACCGGTCCGGCGGAGGCTGCACCTGCGGGAACGGCCGGCCGGTGACCACCGCGGCGAGCGTCGTGCCGCGCGGGAAGGCGCCCTCGTCCGCGAGGGCGACAAGTCCGTACAGCAACTTGGCGACATAGAGACGTTCGACGGGCACGCCGTGCCGGTGTTCGAAGTCCTCGGCGAAGGCCTCGAGTTCGGGGGTGGTGCGGGCGTAACCGCCGAAGTGGAAGCGGTCGTCGAGGGACCAGGCGCCGCGGCGGGCGCCGAAGGCGCGCTCCTGCAGCGCCTCGACCTCGGCGGTCAGGAAACCGCCCTTGAGGACCGGTATGCCCAGGGCACGCTGCTCGGGGGCGAGCCCGGCGGCCAGCCCGGCGAGCGTGCCGCCGGTGCCACAGGCGACGGCGACGACATCGGCCCGGCCGCGCAGTTCCGCGCCCAGGGCCCGGCAGCCGCGGACCGCCTCGGCGTTGCTGCCGCCCTCCGGAACGACGTACGCGTCCTCGGCCCCGGCCGCCCGCAGGACGGCGCGCAGGGTCTCCGGTTCGGCCTTGCGGCGATACGTCGCTCTGTCGACGAAGTGCAGCCGCATGCCGTCGGCCGCGCACCGGGCCAGGGAGGGGTTCAGGGGGCGGTCGGCCAGTTCCTGGCCGCGGACCACGCCCACCGTGGGCAGGCCCAGGAGCCGGCCCGCGGCGGCCGTGGCCCGCAGGTGGTTGGAGTACGCCCCGCCGAAGGTGACCAGCCCGCGCCCCGCCGCCGCCGCTGCCTCGACGTTCGGCACCAGCTTGCGCCACTTGTTGCCGATCAGCTCCGGGTGGATCAGGTCGTCCCGCTTGAGCAGGAGCCGGACGCCGTGCCGCGCGAAATGGTCGTCGGCCGCCTCCCGCAGCGGGGAGGGCAGCCGGGGGCGGAGGTCGTCCGTACTGGTCACGCCCCCATTGTCATCACTTCAGGTGGTCGCGGACCCGCTCCCGGAGCCAGGCCATCGTGAACCCGCGCGGATCCACCTTCCCGGGCTGCCACTCCAGGTGCCCGATGACCGAGCGTTCCGTCCACCCGTGGTGCCGGCAGACGGCCGCGGCCACCTTCGCGACCGCCTCCAGCTGGGCCTCGGGCCAGGGGTCCTCGCCGTCGCCGAGGTTCTCGCACTCGAAGCCGTAGAAGTGCCGGTTGCCGTCGGTGTTCGCCTCGTTGTCGTGCGGCAGCGCCTTCTCGGCGATCACCGCGCGCAGCACGTCGTCGTCGCCCAGTCCGGCGTGGTTGGCGCGGCCGTAGCCCACGAGGTGGACCGTGCCGTCCTTGGTGATCACGCCGTGGCACAGCGGCCCCGGCAGGTCTTCGAAGCCGTCGCGGCAGATCTCCACGGTCCGTTCGCTGCCCCGGGTCACGGTGTGGTGGATCATCACGCCGTGCACGGGACCCCACGGGCCCTTGTGGTTGCGGTTGTGGTGCTGCCAGTCGCCGACCTCGACGACGCAGACGCCCTCCGCTCTCAGAGCGTCCAGAAATCCGCTCGCGGACATGGGTGAGGCCATGGATGCCTCCTTCGCGCTGTGCTCTACGGCCACCGGTCGCGGCCGCCTCGTACCGGTGCTTCTACCGAAACCGGACGTCCCGGAATACATCGTTCGCACGGTGTGCGAGCCGATCCGGACACGTGCGGACGCGCCCCGCCTCCCGCCGTCCGGTGGACAGAGTCCCTCTGTCTGCCCAGTCGTACGATGATCCATTCCCGCTCTTTCGGGTAATGGCACGAGCACGCTCCGTGATGGAAGCTGGCTCGTGAGACCGATGCGCGGCGTATACGGGCGTCGGCGTATGACCGGGAGGGCGTTTCTCTATGTCGGTAGGCGAAGAGGTCCGCGCTGAGCAGCCCAAGCCCCAGCAGAGTCTGGACACGGCGGCCGCGCGGAACCTGGCCACCACCACCAAGTCCGCACCCCAGATGCAGGAGATCAGCTCCCGCTGGCTGCTGCGGACGCTGCCCTGGGTGAACGTGCAGGGCGGCACGTACCGGGTGAACCGGCGACTGACGTACGCGGTCGGCGACGGCCGCATCACCTTCGTGAAGACCGGCGACCGCGTCGAGGTGATTCCCGCCGAGCTGGGCGAGCTGCCGGCCCTGCGGTCGTACGAGGACGGGGAGGTGCTCAAGGAGCTGGCCCAGCGCTGCCGCAAGCGGGAGTTCGGGCCGGGCCAGCTGCTCGCCTCCTTCGGTAGCCAGGCCGACGAGGTGTTCCTGCTGGCCCACGGCAGGGTCGAGAAGATCGGCACGGGTCCGTACGGAGACGACGCCGTCCTCGGTGTCCTCGCCGACGGGGCGTACTTCGGCGAGCAGGCGCTCCTCGACCCGGACGCCATCTGGGAGTACACGGCCCGCGCGGACACGGCCTGCACGGTGCTGATCCTGTCCCGCCAGGACTTCGAGCAGATCGCCGAGCGCTCGGAATCGCTCCGCGAGCATCTGCGCCGGCTCCGCGCGATCCCCGAGCAGCGCACCAACAAGTACGGGGAGAAGGCGGTCGACCTCGCGGCCGGCCACAGCGGCGAGCCGGAGATCCCGCACACCTTCGTGGACTACGAGGCCCAGCCCCGCGAGTACGAGCTGAGCATCGCCCAGACCGTACTGCGCATCCACACGCGCGTGGCCGATCTCTACAACCAGCCGATGAACCAGACCGAGCAGCAGCTCAGGCTCACGGTCGAGGCGTTGAAGGAACGCCAGGAGCACGAGCTCATCAACAACGCCGACTTCGGACTGCTGAACAACTGCGAGTACGACCAGCGGCTGCAGCCGCACGACGGCGTGCCCAGCCCGGACGACATGGACGAGCTGCTCAGCCGTCGGCGCAGCACCAAGCTGTTCCTCGCCCACCCGCGCGCGATCTCCGCGTTCGGCCGCGAGCTCAACAAGCGCGGACTCGTGCCGGAGAGCGTCGACATCGGCGGCAACCGCATCCCGACCTGGCGCGGCGTGCCGATCTACCCGTGCAACAAGATCCCGGTCACCCCGGAGCGCACGACGTCGATCATCGCGCTCCGTACGGGCGAGGAGGACCAGGGCGTCATCGGGCTGCGGCAGGCGGGCATCCCGGACGAGATCGAGCCGAGCCTGTCCGTCCGCTTCATGGGCATCAACGAACAGGCCATCATCAACTACCTGGTGACCGCCTACTACTCGGCGGCGGTGCTGGTGCCCGACGCGCTCGGCGTCCTGGAGAACGTCGAGATCGGCCGCTGGAGGTGACGTTTCCGCACTTCGCGGCCGTGTCCCCGCCCCTCGGGGCGGGTAGGTCCCCGTGGTCCGTACCGAACCCGCGGAGCGCGGCGGTGGCCGCGCCCGCGAAAGCCCCGGAGCCTCCGGGGCCGTGCGGCTCCTGACCCCGCACGGCCGTCCGGGGGCTCCGGCCCGGCGGGCCCCGCACATCCCCACGGCGTGCGGGACCCGCCGCATCGACATGAACCGCAGGGCGGGCCCTAGCTCGCCGGGACGATCCTCGCCACCATCAGCTCGACCAGGCCGTCCGGTACGTCCACCCCGGGCAGGGCCCCGTCCAGGACGCCCGGCAGCGTGAGGTGTTCCAGGATCAGCCCGAGCATGGCCAGGTAGAGCACGGCCACGGTCTCGTCGCCGCCGGGCAGTCCGGCCGCGCGGTGGAACTCCATGCCCTCGTCGAGGTCGCCGCGCAGCGACGCGGTCAGCGACTCGCGCAGCGCGGGGCGCCGGGTCGCCTCCAGACGCAGCTCCAGGAGGGCCAGGTATCCCGTGCGGTCGCGCGTCACGCGCCTCAGGATGTCGCGCATCAGGGCCGTCACCAGCGCGCGGTCCTTCGGTGCCCGCATCAGGTCGGCCAGCACCTCGGGATCGGGCGCGAGCCGCGTGTGCAGCCGGACGTCGATCTGGCGCAGCAGGTCGTCGCGCCCGGTGAAGTAGTTCGAGGCGGTGCCCACCGGCACGGCGGCCCCGGCGTCCACCGCGCGGAACGTCAGCCCGCGGGCCCCCTCGCGCGCGAGCACCTCGATCCCCGCGTCCACCAGGGCGGCCCGGCGTTCCGGATTACCGGCCATACGGAATCCCCTCTCCACTTGTCTCCCGCTCGCGATCGTCCCGGGAAATCCCTTGCGACCACTACAGGTGAAGTACTACAACTGAAGCACTACAACTGAAGTGGTCAACACAGCCTACGGAAAGGCCCCGGCTTGCGAAAGCTCACCTACTTCGTCGCCTGCTCCATCGACGGTTTCATCGGGGACCCGAGCGGTGACGCCTCGTCGATGTTCGCCTTCCTGGACGAGGAGTTCCTCGCCTATCTGACGTCGACGTACCCGGAGACCATCGCGTCCCACGGGCGGGCGCCGATGGGCATCACGGACGCCCCGCACCGGCACTTCGACACCGTCGTCCAGGGCCGCGGCAGCTATCGGATCGCCCTCGACGCGGGCATCACCAGCCCCTACGCCCACCTGCGCGAGTACGTCGCCTCCCGCACCCTCGGCGCCTCGCCCGACCCCGACGTGACCGTGATCGACGGCGATCTGGTCGCCCGTATCCGCGCCTTGAAGGCCGAGGACGGCGAACTCGGCATCTGGCTGTGCGGCGGCTCCCAGCTCGCGGGCGAACTGCTCGACGAGATCGACGAACTCGTCATCAAGACCTATCCGCAGGTGTACGGCTCGGGTATGCCGATGTTCGGCAGCGGCTTCGCCGTCACCGACTTCGCCCTGGAGTCGGTGCGCACGTTCGAGAACGGGACGCTCGTGCGGACGTACAGCAGGAAGCGCTGAACCGCCCTCCGCCCTACCCTGAGGACATGGACAGCGAAGAACACGTCTGTCCCGTTTGCGGACAGCCCGTCCACTCGGCCGTCCGCCGGCACAAGACGCTGGGCATATGGGTGCCGGAGTGGGTCCCCGGCCCCTGCCACAATCCCGACTGCGCGGCCTACGAGGGTCCCGGCCCCACCGTCGAACAACGGCACCCGGACCCGGAGTCCGCCCCCGATCCCGATCCGTCCGACCCCGCCGCGGAGGGGGCGGAGCGGTGACGGCGCGGGGCGCGCGGGTGCGGGCGGCCCCGCCGAGGCCGTAGCGTGTCCTCATGCCCGCACTGCCGAACATCCTTCACATCACCGAACGCTCGCTGTGGGACGCGGCCCGCGAGCGCGGTACGTACGAGATGTCGACCCGCGGACGCACCCTCCAGGAGGAGGGCTTCATCCACTTCTCCACCCGCGAGCAGCTGCCGCGCGTGGCGGCCTTCCTGTACGGCTCCTACGACGGCCCGGACGACCTGGTGGTCCTGGTCGTGGACCCCGAGCTGGTCGGTCTGCCGGTGAAGTACGAGGCCATGGAGCCGGGCGGCGAGGAGTTCCCGCACGTGTACGGGCCCCTCCCGGTGGACGCCGTGGTGGAAGTGGAGCACTGGGCGGCGTAACCGGGACCGCGCACGCGTCGGCGGCCTCCCGCCGCGCGAGACGTCAGTCGTCCGCGCGCTCCATGAACCGCAGCATGTTCCCGGCCGGGTCCCGGAACGCGCAGTCGCGCACGCCGTACGGCTGGTCCATCGGTTCCTGGAGCACCTCCACACCGGCCTCCTGGACCCGTGCGTAGAGGGCGTCGCAGTCGGCGGTGGTGAAGATGACCCCGCGCAGGATGCCCTTGGCGAGCAGTTCGGCCATGGCCTGCTTGTCCTTCGGGGAGGCGTCCGGGTTCGCGGCCGGCGGTTCCAGGACGATCTCCACGTCCGGCTGGAGCGGCGAGCCGACGGTCACCCAGCGCATGCCCTCCCAGCCGACGTCGTTGCGCACCTCCAGGCCGAGGACGTCCCGGTAGAAGGCCAGGGCCTTGTCGTGGTCGTCGACGGCTATGAAGCACTGCTTGAGTTTCAGATCCATGGGCTCACGCTACGGCGGTTGCCCCAGGTATGCCCCCTCAGCTCATGGACCAGATGTACGGGTCGTGTTCCGCGGGGGCGGTGACCCGGCGGGCGAAGGCAGCCGGGCGGGGGGAGGGGGCCTGGACACCGGAGGAGGCGGCCAGGGCCTGGGTGAGGTCGGCCTCGCCGACCGGAACAGGGGCCTCCTGGGATGGGTCCGACCGCGCGGCACGCATCCGCACCAGCGCTCCGGCCTCGTCGAGCAGGCCGATGGCGGAGCCGGGGAGCGCCTGGTCGGGCACGTGGTCGCGGGCGAGGTCCGCGGCGGCCGACACGGCCTCGTCGGTGAGGACGACGCCGTGGTGGACCTCCAGACGTTCGCGCACGGTGCGCAGGATGTCGCCCAGCTCGTCGGCGGGCGGTTCCTCGACGAACACCGGCTGGACGAGCCGGTCGAGGCCGGGGTCCGGGTCCCGGCGGTCGTACTCCGCGCGGCCGCAGTCGCCGAAGACGTACACCCGCGGCGCCTGGAGCAGCGGGCGGAACAGGCCGAGCGGCGTCGTCGTGCCCTCCGGCAGGTGCAGCGGGGTGAGCGCGTCGCCGAGAAACAGCACGAGGTGCGTGTCCGTCCTGACCTCGCCCAGCAGATCGGCGATCAGCGCATCGCCCCGGGCCCGGTGCCGCGGGTCCGCGAGGACGGCCCCGAGATCGAGGGCCCGTACGGTACGGCCCCGCAGCGCCGCCGGCACGCGCCCCTCGCCGATCGCCCGGGCGACACCGGCGGCCACGGCCTCCTTGCCGACGCCGGGTTCCCCGACGAGGAGGGGGACGTTGCGACGGTGGCGGGTGAGGGTGCGCACGGTCCGGTCGATCTCCGGGGCGCGGCCGATGACGTGGGGGTGGGCGAGGGAGAGGTCGCGGGTGACGGTGGCGAGGAGGCCAGGGGGTTCCGAGCCGGGGGTGTCGGTGTCGGTGCCCGTGCGTCGGCCGGCGGCGTGCGTCAGGTTGATGACCGCCTGTCGCGTCCGCGGGAGGTCCACCCCGGTCCGGCGGATGACGTCCGTCGTGGTGCTGTCCTGGCTGATCAGGGCGAGCAGGATGTGCGCCGGCTCGACGTGGTCGGCTCCGAGCAGGCGGGCCTCCTGCGGTGCCAGCTCCATCAGGACGACCCTGGTCTCCGCGGTGTACGGGAGCGTGACCTGCGGCTCGGCCGTTCCCCTGCCGAGGGCCTTCGTCACTCCTTCACGCATCCGGCCGGCCGTGATTCCCAGGGCCCACTCGATCTCCCCGAGCGTGCCGGCCTCCTTGGCCTCCTCGATCAGTCCCAGGAGGAGATGCCCCGGTCCGATGGTGCCGTGGTGGAGCGCACGGGTCTGAGCGGCCGAGAACTCCACCACTTGCCGGGCCCGCCGGCTGTACTGCTCGAAGGCATCAGCCACCCCTGGCCTCCTCCCACTCCGCCAGGTCCTCCCGTGCCCGCCGCGTGTGCGGGTGTTCCACCCCGAGCACCCGCTCCCGCTCGACCACCAACTGCCGCAGCAGGGCCAGCGCCTCGTCACGGCCGCCCGTCAGGGCCAGGTTCCGGGCGAGGACGTGCCGGGTGCGCAGGGTGTGCGGGTGTTCTGCTCCCAGGACGCGGCCGCGGTCGGCGAGCAGCACCCGCAGCATGCCGATGGCCTCCTCCCGGTGCCCTGCCTCCCCGAGGTTGACCGCGAGGAACTGGCGGGTGCGCAGGGTGTCCACGTGGTCCGGGCCGAGCAGCCGGACCTGGTCGGCGAGCAGCTGCCGGAGCAGTCCGGCGGCCTCCACCGGCGTGCCCGCGCCGCCCAGGCTGTGCGCGTACGACTGCCGGGTGCGCAGCGTGTCGCCATGGTCGGCTCCGAGAACGCGCGTCTGCTCGTCGAGGATCTTCTGAAGCCGGTCCGCCGCGCCCTTCCAGTCCCCGGCCTTGCCCTGCTCGACCGCGGCCGCGTGCCGTGCGCGCAGCTCGGGTCCGGCGGTCGCGGCGAAGGCGGGGTTGATGCCGAGGGCGATCCGGTCGGCGGTGCCGGCGCGGCGGTTGAGCGGCGTGGGCAGCCCCTCGGACTCCATGATCGCCCTGAGCCGCTGGTAGAGGTCGTCGACGGTGAGCAGTTCGGGTCCGCCGACGACGCCCTCGCGCAGCAGCCGCATGAGCCGCCCGGAGAACGCGGTGTGCTCCTCGCCGGGGAGCGCGAGGGCGACCTGGTCGCGCTGCGCCGAGGTCAGCACATAGGTGCCCGCCACCTCCAACCGCCCGATCCGCTCGGCCTCGCCGCCCCCGGCGAGGGAGTCGGACACGGCCCGCCCCGAGAAGCAGCAGTCGAGCACGACCAGTTTGGTCTCGGCGGGGCTGTCGAGGACGGCGCTGCGCAGCTTGTCGTACTCCAGGGAGTTGAACTCCGGCGCGGCCAACTCGCTGTCGGCCAGCGCCAGATAGAGGTCGTGGCGGCGCCCGCCGACCAGGCCGTGCCCGGCGTAGTACACGAGCAGCAGGTCCTCCGCCGCGGCGACGGCGGCCCGCAGCCGCGCGCCGACGGACCGCAGGTCGCCGTCGTCGAGCAGGACGGTGCAGTGGTCCTGCGGGACCAGCCCGTAGTACGGGTCGGTGAAGAGCGTGGCCAGGTCGGTGAGGGTGCGGTCGACGGCCGGGAGATCGGGCAGCGCGGGATCGGTGTAGCGGCCGGCGCCGATCAGCACGACCCGGGAGCGGCGTGGGTCGGGAAGGCGCACGTCACTCCCGTACGTCCCGATCGGCTCCGTCCCGGCCCGACCCTTCCTCGAGGGCCCGCCGCAGCAGCTGTTCCAGGTCCTCGCCGTCGACCCGCTTGGCGTCGATGTCGACGCCAAAGCCGTCCTCGCGGCGCACCGTGAGGCGTACGTCGCTGCGGCGCGGCTGGGCGATCCAGGCGCGCAGGCAGGAGGCGAGCACGGTGAGCGGGCCGCCCGCGCCCAGGAGCACGGTCACCGTGTCGAGGGCGGTGCCCAATTGTCCGGGCCGGGGCGGGGCGCCGGTCCTGCGGACCTTGCCGGCCAGGGCCGGCTCGCCTCTGAGCCAGTCGGTCAGCGACTCGGCGTCCGCGACCGGGTCCTCGCTCAGGACGGAGATCAGTGCGGTGGTCACGGCTCCCCCGAATCCGTCAACGACCCCGACGGGCCACGGTGTTGAGAGGTCAAGTGTAGGACCGCGCGGGCGGACGGTGACCGGGTCAGTACGGCCTGCGACGCGGACGGGTGAAGGTGCGGGCCACGCAGGGCGGGATCACCGCGCTCTCCTCGTGCGAACGGGCCCGGTACGCGCTCGGCGTCTCACCGACCAGCTCGGTGAACCGGGAGCTGAAGGAGCCGAGGGAGGTGCAGCCGACGGCGATGCAGACCTCCGTCACGCTGAGGTCTCCGCGGCGCAGCAGGGTCTTGGCGCGCTCGATGCGGCGGGTCATCAGGTAGCTGTACGGCGTCTCGCCGTACGCCTCGCGGAAGCTGCGCTGGAAGTGGCCGGTGGACATCAGCGCGGTGCGCGCCAGCGCCGCGATGTCCAGCGGCTCGGCGTACTCGCGGTTCATTCGGTCGCGCGCCTGGCGCAACCGGATCAGGTCCTCGGTGTTCACCCGACCAGCGTCGCACAGGAGTGCCGCGTCCTTCCCGCGGGACGCCGAAGGGGTCCGGCCGTACGCGGCCGGACCCCTTCGAAGACCCCTGGACCCGCGATGGTGCACCGATCGCCGGTCACGGGAGTTGACGTGCCGTCAGGCCTTCTTGGTCTCCCAGAAGATGCGGTCGATCTCGGCGATGAGCTCCAGCGCCTTCTCGCCCGTCTTCGGGTCCGTCGAGGCCTTCGCGGCGGACAGCGCCTTCAGGGTGTCGTTGACCAGCTGGTGCAGCTGGGGGTACTTCTCGAAGTGCGGGGGCTTGAAGTAGTCGCTCCAGAGCACGGACACGTGGTGCTTCGCGAGCTCCGCGCGCTGCTCCTTGATGACGGTGGCCCGCGCCTGGAAGTGCGGGTCGTCGTTGGCGGCCATCTTTTCCTGCACGGCCTTGACCGACTCCGCCTCGATGCGGGCCTGGGCCGGGTCGTACACACCGCAGGGCAGGTCGCAGTGCGCGCTGACCTTGACCTTGGGGGCAAACAGGCGGGAAAGCATGGAGCATTCCTTCCTCGTGATCGTCTTCTCAGGTGGGACATTACTCCCTGGGAAGCCGGATTTCGCGAGTGCCCCCTAGGGCTTAGGACAAAAGTCCAGGGTCAGACTGGGACTGGTGGAGGAACGGACCGGGGAGGTGCCGGGGATGCCGGAGCTGTCGCAGGAGACCGAGCGAGGGAGGGCCGTAGCGCCTTTCGGACTGGCCGAGGTGACCGGGCCGTCCATGGTGCCCACGCTCTACCACGGGGATCGCCTCGTGGTGCACTACGGGGCCCGGGTCAGGCCCGGTGACGTCGTCGTCCTGCGCCATCCGTTCCAGCAGGACCTGCTCGTCGTCAAGCGGGCCGCCGAGCGACGCGAGGGCGGCTGGTGGGTCCTCGGGGACAACACGTACGCGGGAGGGGACAGCACCGACTACGGGACCGTGCCGGAGGACCTGATCCTCGGCCGGGTGCGGCTGCGGGTCCGGCCGCGCGGGACCGCTCAGCGCTCGCCGCTGGCGGTGGCTCGCTGGGCGCTGTCGGCCGTCAGGCCCGTCTTCTCCGACCGGTCGGCCTCCAGGCGCTTGCGGGCCCGGTAGGCGGCCACGTTGGCGCGGGTGGCGCAGCGGTCGGAGCAGTAGCGCCGGGACCGGTTGGTCGAGGTGTCCAGATAGGCGTTGCGGCAGGGGCTCGCCTCGCACAGGCCCAGGCGGTCCACGCCGTACTCGGTCAGGTGGAAGGCCAGGCCCATGGCGGCGATCGCCGCGTAGCCGGCGGTCACGTTCGAGGGGTGGTCGGCCAGGTGCATGTGCCACAGCGGGCGGTCGTCCTCGTCGCGGTGGTCGTGACCGGAAATCTGCGGGCTCACCGGGAACTCCAGCAGCAGGGAGTTCAGCAGGTCGACCGCCAAGGTCTCGTCGCCGCCGTCGGCCGCTTCGAAGACGGCCCGTAGCCGGGCCCGGACCGAGCGGAAGCGCGTCACGTCGGCGTCGGTGGCGCGGCGGGCCGCCGACGCGTTGCCGCCGAACAGGTCGCGGACGGCCTCGACCGAGGTCAGGGAGTCCTTGCCCCGGGCCGGTTCCTCGCTGTTCACGAGGCGTACGGCGTAGTCCGAGTAATAGGCCAGTTCCACTTGTAGTCCTTACGGGGGCGCTCTATGGTCGTGGGATGCGGTCGGGTAACAGCCGGTCGTGCCTACAGGGTATTACGGGGCATGCGCGACGGAGGGGTAGCGATGACGGACACGGACACGACCACGACCGGCGCCGACTGGGCGGCCTGGCAGCACGGCTGGGACCGCCAGCAGGAGTGGTACATGCCCGACCGGGAGGAACGCTTCCGGATCATGCTCGACATGGTCGAGGCGCTCGTGGGGCCCCGGCCGCGCGTCCTGGACCTCGCCTGCGGCACCGCCAGCATCACCGCCCGGCTGCTCGCCCGGTTCCCGGACGCCACCAGCACCGGCGTCGACCTCGACCCGGCCCTCCTCGCCATCGCCGAGGGCACCTTCGCCGGCGACGAGCGGGTCACCCTCGTCACGGCCGACCTCAAGGACCCTGACTGGCCGGCGAGACTGCCGTACGACTCGTACGACGCCGTCCTGACCGCCACGGCCCTGCACTGGCTGCACAGCGAACCCCTCGCGGCCCTCTACGGTCAGGTCGCGGAACTCGTCCGCGACGGCGGTGTCTTCATGAACGCGGACCACATGATCGACGAGACGACGCCCCGGATCAACGCCGCCGAGCGCGCCCAGCGGCACGTGCGCATGGATCAGGCCAAGCGGGACGGCGTCCTCGACTGGGCCGAGTGGTGGCAGCTGGCCGCCCAGGACCCGGTCCTCGCCGAGCCGACCGCCAAGCGCTTCGAGATCTACGGCGAGCACGCCGACGGCGACATGCCCGGCCCGGCGTGGCACGCGCGCGTGCTGCGCGAGCGGGGCTTCGCCGAGGCCCGGCCGGTGTGGTGCTCACCGTCGGACACGCTGCTGCTCGCGCTCAAGTAGGCCTTCGGCGGCGGGCCGCAGGCCGCGGGCCGCTGTGCACAGACGCGGACGAGGGCGGTACGGAGATTCCGTACCGCCCTCGTCACGTCGAGCCGTTCAGCGTCTTCGACCGGCAGGTCAGAGCACCTTGGACAGGAAGGACCTGGTCCGCTCGTGCTGCGGGTTCGTCAGGACGTCGCGCGGGTGGCCGGACTCGACCACCACGCCGTCGTCCATGAACACCAGCGAGTCGCCGACCTCACGCGCGAAGCCCATCTCGTGCGTGACGACGACCATCGTCATGCCGTCCTCGGCCAGGTCCCGCATCACGTCGAGGACCTCGCCGACCAGCTCCGGGTCGAGAGCCGAGGTCGGCTCGTCGAAGAGCATCAGCTTCGGCTGCATCGCCAGCGCACGGGCGATGGCCACGCGCTGCTGCTGACCGCCGGAGAGCTGAGCGGGGTAGTGACCCTTGCGGTCACCGAGACCCACCCGGTCCAGGAGTCGCTCCGCGCGTTCCCGGGCGGTCGCCTTGGACTCGCGCTTGACCTGGATGGGCGCCTCCATGACGTTCTCCAGCGCCGTCATGTGCGGGAAGAGGTTGAAGCGCTGGAACACCATGCCGATGTCCCGTCGCTGCGCCGCGACCTCCTTCTCCTTCAGCTCGTAGAGCTTGTCGCCCTTCTGCCGGTAGCCCACCAGGTCGCCGTCGACGTACAGCCGGCCGGCGCTGATCTTCTCCAGGTGGTTGATGCAGCGCAGGAAGGTGGACTTGCCGGAACCGGACGGGCCGATCAGGCAGAACACCTCGCGCGGGTTCACCACCAGGTCGATGCCCTTGAGGATGTGCGCCAGCCCGAAGGACTTGTGCACGCCCTCGGCCCTGACCATCGGCGCGCCGCTGCTCGGCGCCGTGATGTCCTTGCTGAGACCGGTCATCGGGCCACCTCCGGGCGGCGGAACGAACCGAACATTCGGAGGTTCTTCTTCAGACGCTGGAGCGGGGTCGGCGGCAGGTTGCGCGTCGAACCGCGGGCGTAACGGCGTTCGATGTAGTACTGCACGATGCTGAAGATCGTGGTCAGGAACAGGTACCAGATGCAGGCGACGAAGTACATCTCGACGACCGCCAGCGAGGTGCTGGAGATGTCCGTGGCCTTCTTGATCAGCTCGGGGAGCTGGACCGCGTAGGCCAGCGACGAGGTCTTCAGCATGTTGATGAACTCGTTGCCGGTCGGCGGGATGATGACCCGCATGGCCTGCGGGAGGATCACCCGGCGCAGCGTCCGGCCCTGGGTCATGCCCAGCGCGTGCGACGCCTCCGTCTGTCCCTCGTCGACCGACTGGATGCCGGCGCGGACGATCTCGGACATGTACGCGGCCTCGTTCAGGCCGAGTCCCAGCAGGGCCGTGAGGACCGGAGTCATCACCTGGTTCATCTCGTCCTTGTAGAACCCCAGGTTCAGGATGGGGAACACGAGCGAGATGTTGTACCAGAGCAGCAGCTGGACCAGGACCGGGGTGCCGCGGAAGAACCAGATGTAGAACCAGGCCACGGTGCTGGTGACCGGGTTCGACGACAGCCGCATCACGGCGAGGATCACGCCGAGGACGACGCCGAGCACCATGGCCAGCACGGAGATGTACAGCGTGGTCCAGGCGCCGGACACGATGCCCGGGTCGAAGAGGTAATCGGGAATGATGTTGTAGTTGATGTTCGCGTTGGAGAACGCGATCCCGATCAGCACCACGAGGGCGATGACCACGACACCGGACACCCAGCGGCCGTAGTGCCGCACCGGGATGGCCTTGATCTGCTCCGGCGGCAGCGTCGGCGCCGGAGTCTTGTCGACGGGTTCAGTCACAGTGACAGTCCTTCAGTGTTGCCCGAGGCTGTTCAGGAGCCGCCGTTGATCTTCGACTCGGTGACGGCACCCTGCGTGACGTTCCACTTCTCCAGGATCTTCTGGTAGTCGCCGCTCTTGATGATCGCGGCCATGGCCGCCTGGAGGGCGTCCCGCAGCTGCGTGTTCTCCTTGCTGACCGCGATGCCGTACGGACCCGCCTCGATCTGGTCGCCGACGACCTCGAAGTCCTTGCCGCCGCCGGAGGTCTTCGCGTTGTAGGCCGCCACCGGGAAGTCGTTCAGGTCGGCGACGGACGCGCCCTGCTTCAGACGGAGCAGCGCCTCCGGGTCGGTGTCGAAGGTCTGCAGGTCGATGGCCTTCTTGCCGTCCTTCGTACACTTCTTGCTCTGCGCCTTGGCGATGCCCTCGGACGTGGTGCCCTTCTGCAGGGCCACGACCTTGCCGCACAGGTCGTCGAGCGACTTGATGCCCTTCGGGTTGCCCTTCTGGACCAGGATCGAGGTGCCGGCGGTGAAGTAGTCGACGAAGTCGACGCCGTTGCCGACCTTCTTGCCGGTGTCGGAGTCGATGCCGCTCTGGCGGTCCTTGGTGTCGTTCATCGCCGACATGAGCACCTGGAAGCGCTTGGCCTGCAGGCCCACGATCAGGTTGTCGAACTTGCCGTTCTGGAACTCGAACTTCACGCCCAGCTGCTTGCCGAGGGCGTCCGCGATGTCGGGGTCGATGCCGACGGCCTTGCCGTTCTCCATGTACTCGACCGGCGGGTAGGCGATGTCGGAGCCCACCTTGATGACGCCCGCGCTCTTGATGTCCGCGGGCAGCTTGTCGGCGAGCGGCGCCGAGGCGGCGGCGGAGGCCGACGAGCTGCCGCCGTCGTTGCCCTTGTCCGTCTGGTCACCGCAGCCGGCAAGGACGAGAGCGCCTGCGACCGCGATCGCACCGACCGCTGCAGTACGGGTGCGGGCGGTCGTACGACGGGTGGAGCTTGCGGTCATAGTGGGTTCCTCCGGCGGAAAGGGTGGAGATGCCGTTAAGTCGACGAGAACACACACCTTCGGGTGTCGCGACCTCGTGGGTTTACGGCATCCTGCCATTCGGACTGCCCTATTCAGGCGACTCGCTATGTCAAAATCGGATAACGGGTGACCCCCGAACCACATCAGGTCGGTACACCAGGCAGGACCGTCTGCGGGAATCCCATGTTCCGGCCGTAATTTTTTCGGCGCATCTCATCATGTGATCAACCCTTGCCCGGCCGTTCGGAGCCATGCAAGCGGTCCTCGATGTCGCCTCGATGTCACCAGGACGTGACCTTCGAGTCCTGTGATGTGACCTTGAACCTAATGGACTCGTCGTCGGCCCCGTCCGTCGGGTAAGAAGGTTCTTTACACCCCTCATCCGGGGCTCAGGGCGCGTGTGCGGCGCGCCCATCGCGTACGTACCCGTACGTATCAGTCAATCGGGTCGTATGCGGTCCCGCCCACTCTTCACCAGGAGTGGTCAACCCTCAAACCATGAATACTTAAGGGGTAAAACGAAGTGGCAGCGGAGATCGTCAATCCTCGCAGCGACGGCAATACGGAGCAGGACGGCGGGGCCGAGCCCCTCGATTCCTTCGATCCGGCGTTCGCGCTGCACCGCGGCGGCAAGATGGCCGTGCAGGCCACCGTGCCCGTCCGTGACAAGGACGACCTGTCCCTCGCGTACACGCCCGGAGTCGCGCGCGTGTGCACCGCGATCGCTGAGCAGCCGGAGCTGGTCAACGACTACACCTGGAAGTCCTCCGTGGTCGCGGTCGTGACCGACGGTACGGCCGTCCTCGGACTCGGGGACATCGGCCCCGAGGCCTCCCTTCCGGTGATGGAAGGGAAGGCGATCCTCTTCAAGCAGTTCGGCGGCGTGGACGCGGTGCCGATCGCGCTCGCCTGCACGGACGTCGACGAGATCGTCGAGACCGTCGTGCGGCTGGCCCCGTCCTTCGGCGGCGTGAACCTGGAGGACATCTCGGCGCCGCGGTGCTTCGAGATCGAGCGCAAGCTCCAGGAGCGGGTGGACATCCCGGTCTTCCACGACGACCAGCACGGTACGGCGGTCGTGACGCTGGCGGCGCTGCGGAACGCTGCGCGGCTGAGCGGGCGGAACGTCGGTGACCTGCGGGCCGTGATCTCGGGCGCCGGCGCGGCCGGTGTCGCCATCGCGAAGATGCTGGTCGAGGCCGGGATCGGGGACGTGGCGGTGGCCGACCGCAAGGGCGTGGTGTCGGCCGACCGCGAGGACCTCACCCCGGTCAAGCGGGAGCTCGCAGGGTTCACCAACAAGGCGGGCATCAGCGGGTCCCTGGAGGACGCGCTGGCCGGCGCCGACGTTTTCATCGGCGTCTCCGGCGGTACGGTCGCGGAGTCGGCGGTGGCCTCGATGGCGGAGGGTGCCTTCGTCTTCGCGATGGCCAACCCGAACCCCGAGGTGCACCCCGAGGTCGCGCACAAGTACGCGGCCGTTGTCGCCACCGGGCGGTCGGACTTCCCGAACCAGATCAACAACGTGCTGGCGTTTCCCGGGATCTTCGCGGGGGCGCTGCAGGTGCGGGCCTCTCGGATCACCGAGGGGATGAAGATCGCGGCGGCGGAGGCGCTGGCCGCGGTCGTCGGTGACGATCTCGCGGCGGACTATGTGATTCCGTCGCCGTTCGACGAGCGGGTTGCTCCCGCGGTGACCGCGGCGGTTGCGGCTGCCGCGCGTGCGGAGGGCGTTGCCCGCCGGTGAGTTGGCAGATGGCCCCGTCCGTTTCGGACGGGGCCATTTTCTTTGCCCACCCACCCGTTCGGGCGACGACAGGGCAGCGTTCCCGGGGCTGTCGCCCCCGGCCCCCCGCACCGGGCTGACGGCCCGGGCGCGCGTCGGGCCGGGGCCCAAGACCTGCGTCGCGTTCAGGATCCGAGGTGGCGTCGGGCCGGCGCCCCAACCCCCGCGTCGGCCCGCGGCCGAGCCCCCGCGGCGCGCCCGCGCTCCCGAGCCCCGTTGGGCCGCCGCCCCGTCTTGCCCCGCCCCCTCGGGCCACCGCCCGGGTCGAGCCCCGTGTCGGACCAGCCCCCCTCCAACCCGCCCCGTGTCGGCCCGGTCGCTGCTCGCCGAATGGCAGGACGTGGTCCTCCGTCGGCGCAAGAGGGTGTGTGTCACAGGGCGTCATGGTTCCGCCGGGCGGGGGTGGAACCTATCGTCGAGCCCATGTTCGCTGTCTACGCCGCCCGAATCGACCCCGACCAGCCGCTGTCCGGACTTGAGTTGGGGGAGCGCCCGGCCCCTGAGGCCCGGCCCGGCTGGAGCACCGTCAATGTCAGGGCCGCCTCTCTCAACCACCACGACCTCTGGTCGCTCCGGGGGGTCGGTCTCCCCGAGGAACGGCTGCCGATGATCCTCGGCTGCGACGCCGCCGGTGTCGACGAGGACGGCAACGAGGTCGTCCTGCACTCCGTCATCGGCCAGACGGGTCACGGCGTCGGCCCGAAGGAGCCCCGTTCCATCCTCACGGAGCGCTATCAGGGCACCTTCGCCGAGCAGGTCGCCGTACCGACCTGGAACATCCTCCCCAAGCCCAAGGAGCTCTCCTTCGCGGAGGCCGCCTGTCTGCCCACGGCCTGGCTGACGGCCTATCGGATGCTGTTCACCAACGCCGGGGTGCGGCCCGGTGACTCGGTGCTCGTGCAGGGCGCCGGTGGCGGTGTCGCCACGGCCGCCATCGTGCTGGGCAGGGCCGCGGGACTGCGCGTCTTCGCCACCAGCCGCGACGAGGCCAAGCGGAAGCGGGCGCTGGAGCTCGGTGCCGTCGAGGCGGTCGAGTCGGGAGCGCGGCTGCCGCAGCGCGTGGACGCCGTCATCGAGACCGTCGGCGCCGCCACCTGGTCCCACTCGGTGAAGTCGCTGCGTCCCGGCGGCACGATCGTCATCTCCGGTGCCACCAGCGGCGACCGGCCCTCGCACGCCGAGCTGACCCGCATCTTCTTCCTGGAGTTGAAGGTCGTCGGCTCGACGATGGGCACCAAGGAGGAGCTGGAGGACCTGCTCTCCTTCTGCGCCGCCACCGGCGTCCGTCCCGTCATCGACGAGGTGCTCCCGCTCGACCGTGCCCGCGAGGGCTTCGAGCGGCTGGAGTCCGGTGACCAGTTCGGCAAGATCGTGCTCACCAACAGCTGATCGTCACCGCAGTCCGACGGCCGGCCCGGTTTCCGGGCCGGCCGTCGACGTTTGTCAATCAGGGTTGACAGGTGCGGTGATGTCAACTTAAGTTGACATCATGACCGAAGCAACGGATCTCGCCGAGCGGGCCGGTGACCGCGATCCGCGGGTCGGACTCCGGGCCGTCGCCGCACTCCGCAGGCTGCTGGAGCAGCTGGAGGCGGTGCAGGTGCGCAGCGCGCGCAATCAGGGCTGGTCGTGGCAGGAGATCGCCGCCGAACTCGGTGTCAGCAGGCAGGCCGTGCACAAGAAGTACGGGAGGCAATGATGTTCGAGAGGTTCACCAAGGACGCCCGCGACGTCGTGCGCGGCGCCGTCGAGCACGGTGAACGGGCCGGCTCGCAGTCCGTCGACCCCGAGCACATGCTGCTCGCCCTGCTCGACCGCGAGGCGAGCCGCGGTTCCTTCGCGCTGACCGCGCTCGGACTCGGGGAGCGCAAGGAGTCCGTACGGGAGGCGCTGGGCGAGGCGCGGCGGCGGGGCGGGCTGTCCCGGGCCGACACCGAAGCCCTCGCCGGACTGGGGATCGACGTCTCGGAGATCGTCTTCCGGGTCGAGGAGGCACACGGCGTCGGCGCGATGTCCGGTGACCGTGAGGACAAGGGCTGGTGGTCCGGCCGCCGCTCCTTCAGCCGGGGCGCGAAAAACGTCCTGGAACGGGCCCTGCGCATCGCGGTCGCCCGCCGCGACCGTCACATCGGCGACGAGCACATCCTCCTCGCCCTGGCCGCCGCCCCCGGCGTGCCCGCCGAGGTCCTCGCCGACCACGGAGCCACGTACGACTCGCTGACCCGCGTGCTGTACGGCGGGGGAGAGGCCAAGGCGGGCTGAGAGCCGCCTCGGCTGCGGTGGTTGCGCCCGGCGGGGTGTCGGGCGCAACCACCGTGCGGGCGGGTCAGGCCTTCGGTGCGCGCAGGATCGCTCCGATGTGGGCCGCCGCCGTCGACAGGTGGCGGCGGGCGTCGCGGAGCTGGTCCGGTGTCACGCCGTGGTCGCGGGCCGCGTCGCGGATGTCGTCGCGGAAGCGGTCCAGGAGGCGGTCCAGGTCGCGGGACGGATCGCCGGTCGGGTCCTCGTGGGCCCAGGAGGGTTCGTACTCGGCCGGGAAGTCCTCGGGGGTCCGGCTGTACTCCGGTGCGGACGTGCCGGTCCCGGGTGTGGATCCGGCCCCGGTGCGGCCGAAGCCGAAGTCCTTGCCGAACTCCTTGCCGAAGTCCTTGCCGAACTCGCCGAATTCCTTGGCGAGTTCCGTCAGGCCCTCGCGCACTCCCGTCGGCCAGTCGCCCCGGCTGAAGTGGTCCTGGACGTGGTCCTGGACCCGCCGGGCGATCCGCTGCATCTCCTCCTGCGCCTGGGCCCGTGCCCGCGTCTGGGCCTCCTGGGCCTGGCGGCGGGCCCGCTGGGCCTCGTCGCGGGCGCGGCGGCTCTCGTCCTTGGCGCGCCGGGCCTGCTCCTTCCACTCCTGCTTGGCCCGGCGCATCTCCTCCTTGGCCGCGCGCCAGGCCTCCTTGTCGACCGTCTCGCCGAACTCCCCGAAGGGTCCGTGCTCCCCGGCGCCCGCCTTGCCGCCGTGCCGGGCCTCGGTGGCGGCCGCCCGCATCTCGCGGCGCAGGTCGCCCGCCGCGCCGCGCACGTCCGCTCGTATCTCGGCGGCGAGTTCGGCGACCGACTCGCGGATCTCCAGTTCCAGGTCGGCCAGTTCACCGCTGCGGTCGGCCAACTCGGCGCGGCCCGCGTCCGTGATCGCGTACACCTTGCGGCCGCCCTCGGTGGTGTGCGTGACCAGGCCCTCCGCCTCCAGCTTGGCCAGGCGGGGGTAGACCGTGCCGGCCGACGGTGCGTAGAGCCCCTGGAAACGCTCCTCAAGGAGGCGGATCACCTCGTAGCCGTGGCGCGGGGCCTCGTCCAGCAGCTTGAGCAGGTAGAGGCGGAGGCGTCCGTGGGCGAAGACGGGAGGCATGTCAGAGCACCTTCTTGTCGGTCGTGCCGTCGGCCGGGGCGTCGGTGCTGGTCGCCTCGTCGTCCGGGCCGGAAGCGGAATTGTCCCCCGCACCGCTCTTCGGGCCGGACGCCGGGTCGGCGACGGGCTTGCTGTCCTCCACGGGTGGTTCGGTCTCGGCCTCCCAGCCGTGGTCCTCGTCCTCCCGCGGCGGGCGGCGCAGCAGGGCGATCGAGCCGGAGACCGTGGTGGCCCTGAGCTTGCCGTTTCCCGCTCCGAGGCGGCCGGTGATCTTGTGGGCGCCCCACTGGCCGTGCACCCGCAGGCCGTCGAAGGCGTTGGAGATCGTGCCGCTCGCCGTGTTCGCCTCGACCTCGGCGTCCGCCGGATGCGGCAGGCGGATGGCGATCTCACCGGAGACGCTGGTCAGCCTGACGTCCGTCGGGCCGTCCGGGTCGAGGTCGATGATCATGGAGCCGCTGACGGATTCGGCCCGCACGGCGGAACCCGAGCCCTCCACCACCGTCAGGTCGCCGGAGACGGAGTTGAAGCGCAGGTCGCCGGTGACGGCCTGGGCCTCCAGATTGCCGGAGACCGTGTCCGCGCGGACCGGGCCGGAGAGGGCGACCAGGGTCGTGTCGCCCGTGACGCCCTTGACCACCGAGGTGCCGCGGATCCCCGAGACGACGGCGGCGGCGCCGACCACGCCCACCTCCACGCGCGTGTCCATCGGGACGGCCAGGGAGACGACCGCGCTGCGCCGCCAGCCCTTGCGGTCCAGCCACTTGAGGAAGCCCTTCCAGGGCAGGTCGTCGTACGCGACGGTGAGGGTGCCGCCCTCCTGGGTGACCACCAGGGGCGGGCCCTCGATCTCCGAGACCTCCAGGCGCGCGGAACCCTCGTCCGTGCCCACGACGTTGACTGTTCCGTTGACGACGCGTACGTGCAGTTCGGTCACGGGATCGTCGAAGGTGAGCTTCATGGGCTCGGCGACGGACCACTCGGACATGGTGCTGACCTCCTCGGTGGGACGCGACACGCCATATCGCGTCTTCCGTGAAACACGATATATCGCGGCCGTGGAAAGTCAAGACACTCGTTCGCGTGAGCGCCGAAGTCGCACATCAGGCGCGAAGCAGACGGATTGCCTAACGTGTGACCATGTCCGCGGATGGGTTTCGGGCCGGATCCCGGGGTGCCGTCGCCCCGGGCGCGCTGCTGCTCTGCCGGGCGGATCCCGAGTCCGTCGCCCCCGCCGCCCACCTGCTGCGCGAGCGGATGCTGCTCACGCGCGCGGGCCGCGAGTGGAGCGTGCTCGTGCCCGAGGGGAAGCCGTGGCTGTACGGCGGTGAGCGGGTCGACCACGTCGTGACCGGCTGGGCCACGGCGCTGGCCGTCGGCCCGTCCTGGCCGGTGCTCGCGCTGTGGTGGGACGCCGACCACGTCGGCTACACCCTCGCGTCCGGCTTCCGCCGCCCCGTCGGCTACGTCTGGCTGGCCAACGGCACGCCGGCGGGCGAGGCCGAGGCGATGCGGACCTTCGCGGCGCGGCTGGGGCTGGATCCCGTTCTCGACGTGCAGTCCCTCGACCGGCTGACCGAGCCGGATCCGCTCGCCGACGCGCGTGCCCGGATGCGCGGTCTGCTCGCCGTCCTCACGCGCGCGGGAGTGGCCCTGCCCGCCGGGCTCGCCCCGGGCGAGCCCGCCGGCCGCCTCCGCGATGCCGCCCGCGCGCGGGCCGACGTGCGGCACATCGAGGGGGAGGGCGTGATGGCGGGGGTGCGGGAGGCGGTGCGCGCCGAGCTCGACGTGGTGGAGCGCGGGCGGCTGGGGCCGTGGCTGCCGTGGTCGGCGGACCCGCGCTCCCGCGCGCTGGCACTCGGCCAGGCGGTCGTGGGACTGCCCATGACGGTGTGGGGTGTACGGCGGCGCAGTGCCGGTTGGGTCGTGGCCGGGGCGCTGCTGCTGGCGCACGGCGCGCTGGGGCTCACGTACGACGTGATCTGGCCCCGCGACTGACCGGGCGCGTGCTGAGGAGCGGACCGGTAACCGCAGGTCAGCGCCCGCTGGAGAGCTGCCTGCCTCCTGGTCCCGCTGCTCCGGCCGGTCCTACTCGTCGTCCTCGTCGTCGAGCCGCGCGAGCCACGTCGCCAGGCGCTCCACCGGCACCTCGAAGTCCGGATTCAGGTCGACGAAGGTCCGCAGCTGCTCGGCGAGCCACTCGAAGGTGACCTCTTCCTCGCCGCGCCGCTTCTCCAGTTCCTCGATGCCTCGGTCGGTGAAGTACATGGACGGTGCTCCGTGGTCAGTACGGCGGGCAGGCCCGCTCCCGTACGGGAGGAACGTCCTCCCTGCCGGGTGAAGAGGTGCCGCCTTCCCGTCCGGGAAGCGACGACAGGTACACGAA
Organism: Streptomyces sp. NPDC054794; assembly: GCF_053611585.1. Taxonomy (NCBI): domain Bacteria; kingdom Bacillati; phylum Actinomycetota; class Actinomycetes; order Kitasatosporales; family Streptomycetaceae; genus Streptomyces; species Streptomyces sp. NPDC054794. Next base: position 129,847 of record NZ_JBSHAQ010000006.1, read on the forward strand.
AAGGATAGGCGTACGGGACATGGTGCCCATGGACCGCCTGGGCCGACGAACTGCCGGAGGGGCATGAGGTGCCACCGTGCCGCCCAAGGGGTAGGGCTCCGTCGACAGGGGAAGGAGTCTTTGCCTGCGGGAGGCACGGGCGAGGTCTTCCCGTGCGGGAACATCGGTTCGGGGGAACGGGGGAACGTCATGGGGTACGAAGTGACGCGGGTAGCGCGGGTCGAACTGCCGGACGGCACGCCGGTGTGGGCCCGGATATCGGGGGCCGAGGAACTGGCCGTACCGCCGGGGGAACTGTCGTACACGGACACCGGGTTCGCCGAACGGGTGGAGGCGAGCGTCGAGAGTCTCCACTCGCTCGTCACCGGCGTCGCGCGGTCGCTGGCCGAGCCGTTGCGCGCGGTGCGGCCGGACGAGGTGAGCGTCGAGTTCGGGATCGAGCTGACCGCGAAGGCCGGCAAGGTCGTGGGCCTGCTCGCGGACGGCGAGGCGAAGGCCGGCATCACGGTGACCTTGACCTGGAACGGCGGCGGCCCGCCGGACCCCGACCCCGGGGCCGACACCGACGCCGCGCACGCCACCTCGGCCTCCCGATCCGCATCCGCGTCCGCGTCCGCGCCCGGCCACGCATCACCCCCCGGCCCCAACGGTGGCGCCCCCGCTGCGGGCGCGTCCACCGGCGCCCCGGTGCACGGGGGTGCCCAGGGGAGCGCCGGCGGGGGCGGGGTATGACCGAGCCGCACGACGGGGGCGCACCGGGCAACGCCCATGCCGCCCGCCATGCTCTGCGTGAACTCGTCATGGCGGCCACCGTGCGCATTCATCGCACTGGTGTCGGGTATGCCCTGGACGAACCCGGCACCTTCCTCGGCAGTGGCTTCTTCATCGCCCCGAACTGGGTGCTGACCTGCGCACACGTGGTAGACGGAGGGAAGGGGGGCGAGGTGTCGGTGATCTACGAGACCGCCCCGGGCCAGGGCCCGTCCGCCGTCCCCGGACAGGTGGCGGCCACCCTCCCGGAGCACGTCGAACGCCGCGTGCCCGGCAGCTGGCCCGCCCCGGACCTGGCCCTGGTCCGGCTGCGCGAACCCGTCGCCCACGACTGCGTGTACGTCTCCGAGCGGCCCACCGCGCACTACGGCGAGGGCAGGGTGTTCTACGCGGGCTGGACGGTCACCGGAGGTCAGCTGCAGATCCTGGACGGGTTCCTCTCCGTGCAGGGAACCATCGGCGGCTGGTCGGCGGGGGTGCAGATGCGGCTCGGGCAGAACGATCTGCCACCCGGGGTCTCGGGCGGCCCGGTGATCGACCCGGTGCGCGGCGAGGTCATCGGCGTACTGAAGTCGCGTGCGGACCACGGGACGGGCGGGACCTCCACCGGGATCGAGCGGCTGCGGACGTTACAGGTGCCGCCGGACGCCGTGCGGACCGAGCACGACGACGTCTACCAGGCGGTCTTCCACGCGCACGACCGGTACCACCGCGACCGGCAGCAGCCCTCGGACTCACGCCGCCCCACCTGGGCCGATGTACAGGCGCAGCTCGGCGCGCGGGCCGGCCGGACGCTCGGCCCCGACGAGCGCGGCGAGTTGCTGGGCCGGCTCGCCGAACTGCCGCCGCCGCCCACCACCCGCGGACTGCTCGACATCCTCGACAATCTGCCGAACTTCCAGCTCCCGACCCTGGTACCGGCTCCGCGCGGTTGGCGGGACGGCCTGGGCGTGCTCTACGAGAACGCCCGTCACGACGGGGCCCTGAAGCTCGTACTCGACTACGCGATGCAGGTCATGGCGGTCGAACGCCCCGCGACCCCCAGCATCCTCGATGCCGAACAGGCCCTGTGGGACTGGGTGAAGCACGCCTCGACGGGCCTCGACAGCGGCTATCGCCACGGGCTCGCCCGGCAGCGCGCCAAGTGGCTCGGAGAGCGCCGCCGTCTGCACACCGACCCCGGGAACGGCCCGGGGACCGGGACGGGCGCGCCGCCGGCCCCGCCGAGTCCGCCCGGGGCCGGGCAGCCGGTCGGGCAGCTGCCGGTCGGCCCGGTCACCGGGGAGACGCCCGCGGAATGGGGCCCGGACCAGCCGCGCGAGGCGGTGCCCCGGCTGTCCGTCCTGCTCGAAGTGCTGCCCAGGGGCTGGGAGCCCGACCGCTGCGACTGGTCGATCTCGGTGGCCGCCCCCGACGGCGGGATGACCCGGCTCCACGAGGCCGCCCGCACCCCGCTGGACGAACTCGCGCGGCAGGTCGTCGAACCCCTCGCCGAGGCCTTCCGCCACTGTGACGAACCCGGGCGGCCCGTGGCGCTGCACGCCGCGCTGCCGCATGTCCTGCTCGGGCTGGACGTGGACGAGTGGCGGCTACGGCCGGACGGGCCGCCGCTGGGGGCCGAGCGCCCCGTCGTCGTGCGCTGCTCCGACCGCGACCAGCTGCCCGGCGACGGCGACGCCGCCCTGCCCGGCACGCAGTGGTCTCAGGCCGTGGAGGCCGACGAGGTCGATGAGGCCGACGGGGAGCGCCGGGACCGCTGGCGCCGGCTGCACGTCCATGACGCCCAGACCGAGGTGCTGGACTGCGACGACGGGGTGCGCGAGCCGGTGCCGGGCGTGGCGGAGCTGCGCCGTCTGCCGCCCCGTTCCGTACCGGTGCTGTGCCGCTACGGCGACCAGCGCTACGAGGACGACGCCGCCGCGCTCGGCCGGATCGTGTACGCCGGCTTCGGCGTGGTCCTGTGGCGCCGCTGGCGCGGTCAACCGGACGCGGTGTGCGGGGAGTTCCATCGCGGAGCCAAGCGGGTCGTCGACGACGGCGTCGGCGCGGCGTTCCTTCCCCACCTGGTGCACGGGCTGAGGGTGAAGTTGCACAGAGGACTCACGGAGGCCTTCTGGGCCCACGGGATAGCACTGTTGTACGACGATCCGCGGTCGCCGCTGCCCGGAACCGACGATCTGCTGGAGGCCCCCTGATGCAACGTGCCCTGTGCACCCGTCGGCCCCTTACGGGCTTACCTGTTGGTCGATACCGTGATGCACGTTCGGCGGCTGCCGTGGCGGACGAGTGACGACGAGGACCGGACCATGACCGAATCCAGTGAGTGGCTCATCTACCGAGGTGCCGGAGAACCCCACGACGGAATGAGCCGGCTGCCCCCGCCGCCGCCCTGGCGGGACTTCGCCGGCCGGTACGCGGGCGAGGGCGAGGGCGACGGCGACGGCTCCCGGGACCGCAGGCTGGGCGCGCACCGGCATCTGGCGGAACTCCACCGGCCCGGCGCCGAGGAACTGGAGATGATCAACGCGGCGCTCTATCTGCGCCGCCCGCTGCTGGTCACCGGCAGCCCCGGCGCGGGCAAGAGCACGCTGGCCCACTCCGTGGCGTACGAACTGGGCCTGGGCGACGTGCTGCGCTGGTCCATCGTCAGCCGCTCCGCGCTCCAGGACGGCCTGTACCACTACGACGCCATCGCCCGTCTGCAGGACGTCCAGATCGCCGCACAGGGTGGGTTCGGCGCGGCCGGCGGGAGCCCCGGAACCGTCGAGGCCATCGGCAGCTACATCCGCCTCGGTCCGCTCGGCACCGCGCTGCTGCCCTCCGACACCCCGCGTGTGCTGCTCATCGACGAGCTCGACAAGAGCGACATCGACCTGCCCAACGATCTCCTGAACGTGCTGGAGGAGGGCGAGTTCCAGATACCCGAGCTGGAGCGCATCGCCGACCGGCTGCCGGACGGGGAGGCCGAGGTGCTCACCGCCGACGGCACCAAGGTCCGCGTCCGCGACGGCCGGGTGCGCTGCCGCGCCTTCCCGTTCGTGGTCCTCACCAGCAACGGGGAACGGGACTTCCCGGCGCCGCTGATGCGCCGCTGCATCCACCTGGAGCTGGGGCGGCCCGACCACAATCGGCTCGCCACCTTCGTCCGGGCGCATCTCGGTGACGAGGCGGCCCGTGCGGGCGACGACCTGATCACCCGCTTCCTGGAGCGCTCCCGCAGCGAACTCCTCGCCGCCGACCAGCTGTTGAACGCGATCTACCTCACCGACGCGGCCGCTCCGCCCAGCCGCGACCGACTCGCCGACCTGCTCATCCAGCGACTCGACCGCCCGAGGTGAGGCGCTGATGCCCGACACAGCGGCACGCCACGGCCCGGGCTCCTCGCCCGACGGCCACGGTCCAGGCTCCTCGGTCGCCGGCCACGGCCCGGGTTCCTCGGCCAACGGTCACGGCCCCGGAGCCGGTGGTCCGGCCGAGGGCCTCGTCGGCGACCTCGCCCTGTCCGACGGTGACCCGATCGCCGAGCTGATCGTCCGGCTCCGGCAGGTCGGGCTCGACCCGCACGGCGAGGAGGTGTGCGACGCGCTGTGGCTGGCGCGGTGGGCCCGGCCCACGCGCGTGCCCGAACAGGACGGACAGCGGCCCGTTCCCGGTTCCCCGCCGCTCGGCGGCAGAGGCGCGCCCGCCTCGGTCGGCGGTGCGGCGGCCGCGGCCGCGCCGTCGTCCCAGGTCGCGGAGCGCGAGCCCGCCGTGCCCGAGCCCCAGCCGTACGACGCGTCGGGCGACCGCCGGGTCGCCCTCTACCCGGTGCCGTTCCACAGCACGCCGACGGGCGGTACCGGCCGGGCGGCGCCCCTGCCCGTCGGGGTGCCCGCCGCCCCGGCGCTGCCCGCCGCGCTCGAACTCCAGCGCGCATTACGCCCGTTGCAGGGCTACCGCAGCGCCGCGCCCCCGCTGCGCTCGGCGCTCGACGAGACGGCGACGGCGGAACTGAGCGCGCAGGCGGGCGGTCTCGTCATCCCCGTGTTCCGGGCCGTACGGCGGGCCGACGCGCGTCTCCAGCTGGTGATGGACGCCTCCTCCTCGATGCGGGTGTGGGACCGCATGTTCGCCGAACTGGAGCAGGTCTTCAGCCAGTTGGGCGCCTTCTGGGACATCCAGGTCAGCCATCTGCACCAGGGCCCGGACGGCGAACCGGCCGTCAGCCGCAGCCCCGAGCCGCACGCCGCACCCCTGCACTCCGCCGACCGGCTCAGCGACCCCACCGGGCGCCGGGTCACCCTGCTGGTCAGCGACTGCGCCGGCCCCCTGTGGCGCAGCGGCCACGCCCACCGGCTGCTCCACCACCTCTCCCGGCAGGCCCCGGCCGCCGTACTCCAGCCGCTGCCCCAGCGCATGTGGCACCGCACCCGACTCCCGGTCTCCTACGGCGCGTTGATGCGCGGCGACGCGCTGGGCGGCGTCGCGCTGCGGGTGCGTACCCACAGCGGAGCCCCGGCCGAGCCCCGCCGGGGCGAGCTGCCCGTGCCCGTGCTGCCGCCCGAGCCGGTGGCGCTCGGGGCCTGGGCACGGCTGCTGTCCGGGGCCGGCGCCGGCCCCGTGTCCGGGGCCGTCGGCTGGGTGCGGGCGGACCAGCCGCCCGCGCCGACGGGCCGGCCCGGCCGCCGCGCGTCCGCGCTGGAACTGGTCAGCAGATTCCGCTCCACGGCCTCCCCGGCGGCGGGCCGCCTCGCCGTCTATCTGGCGGCGGCCCCGCTCTGCCTGCCGGTGATGCAGCTGGTGCAGCGGACCATGCTGCCCGACTCCGGGCCCTCCGAACTCGCCGAGGTCCTGCTCAGCGGCCTGGTGTCGCGCTCGCGCGAGAACCCCGCGCAGGACGGCGTCCAGTGGTACGAGTTCGCGCCGGGCGTGCAGGAGTCGCTGCTGTCGCCGCTGGGGCGGGACGAGGCCATGCTCGTGCTCAAGCACTGCTCGGAGTACATCGAGCAGCGCTTCGGCAAGGGTGGGCCCAACTTCCCTGCCCTCGCCCTCGCCCAGCTCGGCGACGGCGGCGCAGGACGCCCGTACGCGCCGGGCACCGGATACGCCGCCGAGAACGGCGACAACGGCGCGGCGACCCTGGTCCCGCAGCCGTTCGCCGAGGTCGCGGCGCGGGTGCTGGAGCGGTTCATGCCGCTGCCCGAGCAGTTCGCCCTGTACGGCAGCCGGGAGCGGGAGGACCCGGACGAGGACCGCCCGCCGCACCCGGCGGTCACCCGGGCCCGCACGCTGGTCGAGCGGTTCGACCGCGAGGGTATGGTGCAGGACCTCATCGACGCGGTCCAGCTGCTGCGCGGCGCGACCGAGCACGAGCGGCCCGCGGGCCGGGACTTCGAGCTGTGGGCGGAGTACGCGCACTGCGTGCTGCGGCTGTGGGAGATGCAGGGCGGTGCGGAGCTGCTGCGCGAGGCGGAGACGGCCGCCGAGCGCGCCGTCGCGCACCCCCGCGCCGTACGCGAACGGGCCGTCCTGGCCCGGGTGCTGCGGGCTGCCGCGACGGATCGCAGGCGGCGCGGCGACCAGCGGGCCGCACTCGACCTGCTGCGCCGGGCCGACCGTGAGTACGCCGTGGCGTGCGGGGCGCCCGACCTGGACGAGCCCGAGGCGCTGCGGCTCACCCTGGAACGGGTGGGAGCCCTGGAGGCCCAGTGGCGGCTCGGCGGCGACAGCGCGCTGCTCCAGGGCGCCGTGGGCATGCTGGAGGCGTTCGCCGACGCCTGGCCCGACCCCCGGCACCGGCCGCCCGAACTCCCGCTCGCCCACGGTCGCGTCCTGCTGCGGCTGTCCGGCGTGACCGCCGACCGCGAACAGGCCCGCCGGTACGCGCAGCAGAGCGCGCAGTCGCTGCGCGGGGCGCTCGACAACGACCCCGAGGCCGCCGCCGCCCTCCCGCGCGTACGGATCCTCATCGACCTGGTGGACGCGCTGCTGCTCGCGGGCGGCTCGCTGGACGAGGCGCAGGCACGTGTCGACGAGGCGCAGGGGCTCGCCCGCGAACAGGGCGTGCGGGCCTTGCTGCTGGTGCGCGCCGGGCGGATCGCGGCGGCCCGCTACGACGAGTCGGGCGACCCGCGCGAACTCCTCCGGGCGGCCCGGCACTTCGAGCAGGCCGCGCAACGCATGCCCCGGGACGCCTCGGCGCACGCCGACGTGCTGGCCGAATGGGGCGAGGCGCTGCTGCGCCGGGCCGCGCTGGAGACGGGCACGCCGGCCCACGAGCCGCTGTCCCGGGCGATCCGCGTCCTGCGGGACTGCCGTACGGAGACGCCCGTGGGCAGCCATCTGCTGGCCGGCCGTCTGCTGCTGCTCGGCCGGGCGCTGATGCTGCGCTACCGCGCCCGCGGCGACCGGGTCGACCTGCGCGAGGCCGAGCATCTCCTCGGGCTCGCGGCGGCCGGGGCCGACGACCCGCTGCTGGCCGCGCGGTGCTGGCTGGAACTGGGTCAGGTGCAGTTCGAGGCCTACCAGAGCCTGGGTCGTCCGGCACGCCTCGACGAGGCGGTCGACGCGTTCCGGGCCGCCGCGGAGGCGGCCCGGGAGGCGGAGGAGGAGGCGGAGACGGACCGCCGCCGTCAGGAATCGGTGGAACTGGGCGCGCAGGCACACCACTGGCGGGGTATGAGCTACGAGGCGGCGGCGCGCCCGCGCGCCGCCCGGGAGGCCTACCGGGCCGCCCGGGCCGAGTGGTCGCGGGTACCGGACGACAGCGTGACCACGAGCGAGCCGACCGCCGGTCAGACGGCACAGCGGCTCGCGGACCTGGAGTGATCCGGACGAGAGGGGAACGGGGATGGACGTACGGGACACGGCGCGGCAGGACACCGCCGCGCACGGCACGCAGGCACGGGAGCCGCTTCCGGACCTGCTGGAGCTCGACCTGACGGAACTGAGGACCCTTCAGCACCCCGTGCTGCGGGAGGTGGTGGAGGATCTGCGCGAGCGGTCCACGCGGCCCAGCGAGATGCTCTGGGGGTTCAGCAGCGCTCTCTGAACCCAGGGGGCACCGGTCAATTCCTCAATTGAATCGGTCAATATCGAACGATCCGTGTTTGTGGGTTCGACGGGCCAGGGAAGGCGGTTCCGTATCGAGCGGGGGCTCGGGGCGCGGACGTACGGCATGGGGGTGCTGGAGTGTCTGGAGAGGTCGCACCCGATGCGACAGCCGAACCCGTCGTGCCCTTCAGGCAGTTCATCGTGAAGGTGCACGGCCGGTGCAACCTCGCCTGCCGCTACTGCTACCTCTACGAGGGCCCCGACCAAACCTGGCGCACCCGCCCGGCCGCGGCGGGGCCCCGGGTCCTGGACCGCGCCGCGTCCCGCATCGCCGACCATGCCCGCGACCACGGCCTGAGAGACCTCTCGCTCGTCCTGCACGGGGGAGAGCCGCTGCTCGCGGGCGTGGGCACGCTCGGCCGGTTCACCAATCTGGTACGGGACCGGGTACCCGCCGGCTGCGCGGTCCACGCCGTCGTCCAGACCAACGCCACCCTCCTGACCGAGGCCCGTGTGACGGCCCTGGCCCGGCACGGCATTCGCATCGGCATCAGCCTCGACGGAGGGCTCCCCGCCCACAACGCGCTGCGCGTCCACCGCTCCGGGCGCCCGTCCTGGCCCGCCGCCGTGCGCGGCGCCCGGCTGGTCGCCGCCCGCTTCCCCGAGTCGTACGCCGGAATCCTCGCGGTCGTCGACCCCACGCTGGACCCGGTCGAGATGTACGAGTCCCTGCTCGCCCTCGGCCCACCGGCCCTCGACCTGCTGCTTCCCCACGGGAACTGGTCGAACCCGCCGCCGCACCTGGACGACTCCGGCACGGTCCACGGGGACTGGCTGTGCGCCGTCTTCGACCGCTGGTGGCAGGCCGGACGGCGGGAGACGCGGGTGCGGCTCTTCGAGGAGTGCCTCGCGCTGCTGCTGGGCCTGCCGGCGGTCACCGAGTCGCTGGGCCTCGCCCCCTTCGCCGCCGTGGTCGTGGAGACGGACGGGTCGATCGAGCAGGTCGACTCGCTGAAGTCCGCGTACGACGGCGCCGCCCGGACCGGCCTCGACATCTTCCGGCACGACTTCGACGAGGCGCTGCGGCACCCCGCCGTGGCCGCCCGGCAGGCGGGCGCCGCCGCACTGTCCGCGACCTGCCGGGCCTGCCCACTGCTGCACGTCTGCGGCGGCGGCCAGTACGCCCACCGCTACCGCGCCGGGCACGGCTTCGCCAACCCCTCCGTGTACTGCGCCGACCTGCAGCGCTTCATCCACCACGTGGCGGGCCGGCTGACGGCGGACGCGGCGCGGGCCACCTCGTCGTCCGCCTCTCGCGAAGGGGACACCCCGTGACACTTCCGGAGATCCCGGACCGCGCGCTCGTCGAACTCGGCCGCACCGAAGGCGGGCCCGAGACCCTCGCGCTGCTCGCCCGCGACCAGGACTCCCGTCGGCTGCTCCTGCTGCGCGCGGTGCTCGACGCGGTGGCGGGCGCCGACCCGGCGCTCTGTCCCGCCGCCGCCCGGACCCGGCTGTTCGAGGACTGGGCGCTGCTGGAGGCGGCCGACTCGGCGGCCCCGGCCGGACCGCCGGCGGAGGGGAGCGAGGAGCGCCCCGGCCGCCCGGCCCGCTCGCCCGCCCGGGTCCGGCTGCTCGACCCCCTGGTCGGCGCCTGGGCCCAGCGCCTGCTGCGCGCCCTCGGCACGGACCCCGCCCGGCCCGGCGCGCCCGACCGGGCCCGTGAACTCGGCCGCGACCTCGCGCACTTCGGCGCCCTCGCCGCGGCGGCCGCGGCCCGCGCCGGCGTCCCCTTCGCGGTGCGCCTCACGGCCCGGGACGGAACGCTCGCCCTGCCCTCCCTCGGGGCCCTGCGCACCGCGGACCCCGGGGACGTCCCGGTCGACGTCGCCCACACGGGCGGGCGGCTGACCCTCAAGCAGCGGGGCGCGGCGGACGTCGTCGTCCACGTGGAGCGGGGCACCGGAGCCTGGTCCGGCTCCGCCGCCTGGACCCCCGCGTACGCCCTGCCCGCCCTCGCCACCGGCGCCGCACCCACCCCGCTGGACGACCTCGACCCGTATCGCACGGTCCAGGGCGGCGCCCGCTACCGCGGACTGAGCGGCGCCGCCACCCTCGACGACGCGGAGCGCAAACGCTGGCTGCACACCTGGTCGGGGACCGCCGTCGAACTCCGGCTGGGCGGTGAGCAGCGTCTCGCGGAGGCCGTCGCCCTGCTGCGCTGTCTGATCCCGCTGGCCGCGCCGCCCGGCACCGACCCCGACGACTGCACGGGCGGCACCTGCAGCGGCACCCGGCGCGAGGCCTTCGGAGCCGTCCTCAGTAGCACCCCGCAGACCCCGACGGTCTTCGCCGCGACCCTGGTCCACGAACTCCAGCACACCAAACTCGTCGCCCTGAGCGAGGCCGTGACCCTCCATCAGGCCGACGCGCGCGAACGCTACTTCGCCCCCTGGCGGCCCGACCCGCGCCCCTACGACGGCCTGCTCCAGGGCACCTACTCGCACCTGGCGCTGGCCGACTTCTTCCAGCGCCGCGCGCTCACCCTGGCGCGGCCCGCCGACCGGGAGGCGGCCTGGGCGGTGCACGCCCGCTGCCGGGAACAGGTCGGCGCCGCGCTCCCGGCACTCGTCGGCTCGACCGACCTGACCGTGCGCGGACGCCGGTTCGTCGACGCGATGGTCGCCGTCCACGAACGGCTCGGCGAGCACCCCGCGCCGCGCGGCCACGCCGTGCGCGCGCAGGCCTATGTGGCGTCCGCCCGAGCCCTGTTCGCGAACCGTCGAATACGGCCAACTGGGTGAGAAATGTTGCCAATTCGAGTGAAGATCGTTGCGCTTGCGGGAAGAGATGCGAACCAAGGAGCGCGCGTACGACGGAAACCTGTCAACGCCTATCGCGGTGCCGCGCCGAGGTTCTAACATTACGTGCGGGGAGGCCGCTGCATGTCTGGAGTTCGTAGGCCGGTCGGTTCGGCCGACAAAGGGGCCACGAAACCTACCGTCACGATCAGCTTCGCCGGTTTCAACCGGGCCTGGGCGGCCTGGATGGGGGACCGTCTGGAGCGGCGTGGCCTCCGAGTCGTGTACATGCGCTGGGACTCGCCGACCGAGGTCCCGCTCGTCGACCTGCTGCGCGACCTGACACTCGCCGAGGGCCGGATCCTCATCGTGGTCAGCGAGTGGTACTTCCAGCTGGGACCGCGCACCCACGAGGAGTGGAACGCGGCGCTGCGCGAGATCGTGGCACCCGACCCGACCCGCTTCGCGGCCGTCTCCATCACCACCGCGTCCGTGCCCACCGCCACCACCGTGCTGGCCCCCGTGGAACTGACCAACATGGGCGCCGACGAGGCCGAACGACGCCTCCTCGACCGCCTCGGCCTGCCCGCCGACCCGATGCCGCTGCCGGCCGAGGGCGAGCGGCGCGGCCGGCGCTTCCCGGCGTCCACGCCCGAGGTGTGGGGCGGCGTGCCGCGCCGCAACACCCGCTTCACCGGACGCGAGCCGCTGCTGAACGACGCCTACCACCTGCTCCAGGGCGCCGAGACCGGCGCGGGCGTGCTCACCCTGCACGGCATGTCCGGGGTGGGCAAGACCCAGCTCGCCGCCGAGTACGTCTACCGCTTCGGCTCCGAGTACGACGCGGTGTGGTGGGTCAACGCCGAGGGCCGCGTGACCTACCGCCGGCTGATGGCCGAACTCGCCCCGAAACTGGGCCTGACCACCGGCGCCGAGTACGGCGAGCGGCTGCGTGCCGTACGGGACGCGCTGCGCCGCGGCGACCCCTACTCCCGCTGGCTGCTGATCCTGGACGGCGCGGACGAACCGGACCAGATCTGGGACCTCGTGCCCACCGGCCCCGGCCACGTCCTGATCACCTCGCGGAACCCGGAGTGGGGCGAGCACAACAGCAAGCTGCTGGAGGTGCCCGTCTACGGCCGTGACGAGTCGGTGGCCTTCATCCGCCGCCGCGCCCCCCGCCTGTCGGAGGAGGACGCCGACCAGCTGGCCGAGGCGCTGGAGGACCTGCCGCTGCTGCTCGACCAGACAGCGGGCTGGCTCAACGACTCCGACCTGTCGGTGGAGGAGTACATCGGACTGCTGGAGGGCGGCATCGACGGGGACGTGGTCAAGGTGTCCGCGGACTTCCCGGTCGCCTTCCAGACCGCCTGGTCGATACTGCTGAACAAACTCCGCGAGACCGTCCCGGAGTCCGTGGACCTGCTGCGGCTGTGCACGTTCTTCGCGCCCGGCTTCATCCCCGTACGACTCCTGCGGGAGATGCCGCACGACGAACTGCCGGAACAGATCGCGGGTCTGCTCAACGACCCGCTGCTGTGGAACAAGGCGATCAACCAGCTGCGCCAGTACTCCGTCGTGCGCCTGGAGTCGCACGAGGCGCTCGGCGACGAGACCGTCTCCTCCGGCGAGCGCCTGTACCTGCACCGCATGGTGCACCAGATCGTGCACAAGGACATGCCGGACGAGGACCGGCGCGAGTTCATCGACGTGGTGCGCAGGGCCCTGGCCGCCGCCGACCCCGGGCGGGCCACCGACACCCGCCTGTGGGACGAGTACGCGGAGATCGTCCCGCACCTCAAGCACGCGGACGTGCTGAACAGCAAGGACCGCAATGTGCAGAACCTGGTCCTCAACTGTCTGCGCTACATGTACTTCACGGGCGAGTACCAGTCCGGCATGAAGCTCGGCGAGCGGGCCATGAACGCCTGGCGGGCCCTGCTCGGCGAGACCCACCCGCGGATCTGGGAGCTCACCTACCACTACGCCAACCTGATGCGCGCGGCCGGCGAGTACCGGCGCACCGAGACCATCGAGCGGGCCGCCGTCGACCACCTCCGCACCCAGCGCGGCGAGCAGGACCTGGACTACCTGCGCGCGGCCAACGGCCTCGGCGCCGACCTGTGGGGCCTCGGCCGCTACGACGAGGCCCGGGAGCTGTACGAGTGGCTCTACCCGGCCTACCGCGACCTGCTGGGCGAACAGGACTCGCGGACCCTCAACGCGCTGAACAACCTGGCCTTCGCGCTGCGCCTGCTCGGCCGCTACCAGGAGAGCCTGGAGATCGACCGGCGGACCATGGAGGCGCGCCGCCAACTGCTGAAGAACCGTCACCCGTGGACGCTCTTCTCCGAGGTCCACTACGCGACCAATCTGCGCCTGCTCGGCCGCTACACCGAGGCCGAGTCCGTCCAGTCGAAGAACGTGCGCGAGTACCGCCTCGTCATGGGCGCAGAGAACCCGCAGACCCTGCTCGCCGAGCACAACCTGGCCCTGTGCCTCTACCGCATCGGCGAGCGCGGCAAGGCCGGTCCGATGTTCACCCGGGTCCTGGAGCGCTACGAGCGCAAGCTGGGCGAGCGGGACCCGCTGACGCTGGCCGCCGCCATCAGCCACAGCTGCTTCGCCCGCGAGCACGGCGACATCGACCAGGCGCGGGAGACCAGCGAGTACGTCATCACGCGGTACGAGGCGATGCACGACGAGGGCCATCCGTTCCTCGCCGGAGCCCGCTCCAACCACGCGCTGATCCTGCGTAGCGTCGGCGAGCGCGAGCAGGCCCACGCCCTGGCCGAGCAGGCGATGGCCGACATGACCGACGCCGTGGGGGAGAACCACCCCTGGACCCTGGGGTGCGCGGTCAACGCCTCCGCCGTGCGCAACCTGGTCGGGGACACGGAGTCCGCGGCCGACCTCAGCAGATCCGCCGCCGTCCGGGGCACCGAGTCCCTCGGCCGCACCCATCCGCTGACCCTGTCGGCCCGTATCGCGCACGCGGCCGACCTGCGCGGGCTCGGCGACCGGCGGGAGGCCGAGAAGACGGAGCAGGAGGCACTGTCCGACCTCGCCGCCACGCTCGGCGCGCAGCACGTCCACACCATGTCGGCACGCGCCCGCAACCGGCCGTACTGGGACTTCGAACCCCAGGTGTCGTGACCGGCCGCCGGGTGAGCGGCCCACCGCGCGGGCGATGACGAAGGGCCCGGCCCCGGAGCGAACTCCGGGGCCGGGCCCTTCGGCGTACGCCGAGGCCTAGGCCTCGAACACCTCACGCACCAGCTGCTCCTGCTCGGCCTGGTGGCGCTTCGCGGAACCCACCGCCGGCGACGAGCCGTGCGGACGCGAGATGCGGCGCAGACGCTCGCCGTGCGGGACGTCCGGGCCGACGGCCAGGTCGAGGTGGTCGATCAGGTTGAGCGCGATGAACGGCCAGGCACCCTGGTTCGCCGGCTCCTCCTGGGCCCACAGGTACTTCTCGGCGTTCGGGTACTTGTTGACCTCCGCCTGGATCTCCGCACCCGGCAGCGGGTACAGACGCTCGATGCGGATGATCGCCGTGTCCGTGACACCGCGCTTCTGCCGCTCGGCCTCCAGGTCGTAGTAGACCTTGCCCGCGCAGAAGACGACCTTCTTCACGGCCGCCGGGTCGGCGATCGACGCGTCGCCGATGACCGGACGGAACTCGCCGCTCGTGAACTCCTCCGCCTTCGACGCCGCCGCCTTCAGACGCAGCATCGACTTCGGGGTGAAGACGATGAGCGGCTTGTGGTGCGGGTTGTGCACCTGCCAGCGCAGGAGGTGGAAGTAGTTCGACGGGAGCGTGGGCATCGCGACCGTCATGTTGTTCTGGGCGCAGAGCTGCAGGAAGCGCTCCGGGCGGGCCGAGGAGTGGTCCGGGCCCTGGCCCTCGTAGCCGTGCGGGAGGAGCAGGACTACGCCGCTCGTCTGGCCCCACTTCTGCTCGGCGGACGAGATGAACTCGTCCACCACCGTCTGCGCGCCGTTGACGAAGTCGCCGAACTGCGCCTCCCACATCACCAGCGCGTCGGGGCGGGCGAGCGAGTAGCCGTACTCGAAGCCCATCGCCGCGTACTCGGACAGCAGGGAGTTGTAGACGTTCAGGCGGGCCTGGTCGTCCGACAGGTAGAGCAGCGGGGTGAAGTCCTCGCCCGTCTCGCGGTCGATGATCACCGCGTGGCGCTGGCCGAAGGTGCCGCGCTGGGAGTCCTGGCCCGCCAGGCGGACCGGGGTGCCCTCCAGCAGCAGCGAGCCGACGGCCAGGGTCTCGCCCATGCCCCAGTCGATCGTGCCGTCCTCGACCATCGCCGCCCGGCGCTGCAGCTGCGGCAGCAGACGCGGGTGGACGGTGACGTGGTCGGGGATGTTGACCTGGGACTCGGCGATCCGCTTGACGACCTCCGAGGAGATCGCCGTCGGAACCGCGATCGGGAAGCCGTCCTGCGGCTCCTGGACGTCCGCGGCTACCGGCTGCGAGGTGGCCTCACGGACCTCCGTGAAGACCTTCTCCAGCTGGCCCTGGTAGTCCTGCAGGGCCTGCTCGGCCTCTTCCAGGGTGATGTCGCCGCGACCGATCAGGGACTCGGTGTAGAGCTTGCGCACCGAGCGCTTCTTGTCGATCAGGTCGTACATCAGCGGCTGGGTGAAGGCCGGGTTGTCCGACTCGTTGTGACCGCGGCGGCGGTAGCAGATGAGGTCGATCACCACGTCCTTGTTGAACGCCTGGCGGAACTCGAAGGCGAGCCGCGCCACGCGCACGACGGCCTCGGGGTCGTCGCCGTTCACGTGGAAGATCGGGGCCTCGATCATGCGGGCCACGTCCGTCGCGTACATGGAGGAACGCGAGGACTCGGGGGCCGCGGTGAAGCCGACCTGGTTGTTGATGACGATGTGGACCGTGCCGCCGGTGCGGTAGCCGCGCAGCTGCGACATGTTCAGGGTCTCGGCCACCACGCCCTGGCCCGCGAAGGCCGCGTCGCCGTGGATCGCCACCGGCAGCACCGTGAAGTCCGTGCCGCCCTTGTTGATGATGTCCTGCTTGGCGCGGGCGACGCCCTCCAGGACCGGGTCGACCGCCTCCAGGTGCGAGGGGTTCGCGACCAGGGAGACCTTGATCTGCTCGCCGTCCAGGCCGGTGAAGGTGCCCTCGGCGCCCAGGTGGTACTTCACGTCGCCGGAGCCGTGCATCGACTTCGGGTCGAGGTTGCCCTCGAACTCGCGGAAGATCTGGGCGTACGACTTGCCGACGATGTTGGCGAGGATGTTCAGGCGGCCGCGGTGGGCCATGCCGATGATGACCTCGTCCAGGCGCGACTCGGCGGCGGAGTCGAGCACCGCGTCGAGCAGCGGGATGACGGACTCGCCGCCCTCCAGGGAGAAGCGCTTCTGGCCGACGTACTTCGTCTGCAGGAAGGTCTCGAAGGCCTCCGCCGCGTTCAGCCGGCGCAGGATGCGCAGCTGCTCCTCGCGCTCCGGCTTGGAGTGCGGGCGCTCCACGCGGTCCTGGATCCACTTGCGCTGCTTCGGGTCCTGGATGTGCATGAACTCGATGCCGGTGGTGCGGCAGTACGAGTCGCGCAGGACGCCGAGGATGTCGCGCAGCTTCATCATCGACTTGCTGGCGAAGCCACCGACGGCGAACTCGCGCTCCAGGTCCCACAGGGTGAGGCCGTGCTCGACGATGTCCAGGTCGGGGTGCTTGCGCTGGCGGTACTCCAGCGGGTCGGTGTCGGCCATGACGTGGCCGCGGACCCGGTAGGAGTGGATCAGCTCGAAGACGCGCGCGGCCTTGGTGACGTCGTCGTCGTGCGAGGCGTCGATGTCCTTGAGCCAGCGGACCGGCTCGTAGGGGATGCGCAGCGACTCGAAGACGGCGTCGTAGAAGCCGTTCTCGCCGAGCAGCAGGTTCGCGACCTGGCGCAGGAACTCGCCGGAGGCGGCGCCCTGGATCACCCGGTGGTCGTAGGTCGACGTGAGCGTCATGACCTTCGAGATGCCGAGCTTGTTCAGGGTGTCCTGGCTGGTGCCCTGGAACTCCGCCGGGTAGTCCATGGAGCCGACGCCCATGATGACCGACTGGCCGGGCATCAGACGCGGGACCGAGTGGACGGTGCCGAGGCCGCCGGGGTTGGTCAGGGAGACCGTGACGCCGGTGAAGTCGTCCATCGTCAGCTTGTTGTCGCGGGCGCGACGGACGATGTCCTCGTAGGCCTGCCAGAACTCGAAGAAGTTCAGGGTCTCGGCCTTCTTGATGGCGGCCACGACGAGCTGACGGTCACCGTTCGGCTTGACCAGGTCGATGGCCAGACCGAGGTTCACGTGCGCCGGCTTGACGAGGGTCGGCTTGCCGTCCTTCTCGCCGAACGACCAGTTCATCGAGGGCATGGCCTTGATGGCCTGGACCATCGCGAAGCCGATGAGGTGCGTGAAGGAGATCTTCCCGCCCCGGGCGCGCTTCAGGTGGTTGTTGATGACGATGCGGTTGTCGAACAGCAGCTTCACCGGGACCGCGCGGACCGAGGTGGCGGTCGGCAGCTCCAGGGAGGCGTTCATGTTCTTGGCGACCGCGGCGGAGGGGCCGCGCAGCGTCACGTACTCGGGACCCTCGGGTGCCGCCGTGGCCGGCGCGGCCTTCGCCGCCGGCTTGGCGGCGGGGGCGGCGGGCTTCGTGGGAGCCGGGGCGGCAGCGGCGGGCTTCGGCGCGGCCGGCGCGGCGGCGGCCGGCTGAGGAGCCGCCGGGGCCGCCGGAGCGGGCGCGGGCACCGCCGGGGCGACGGGAGCCGCGGGCTGGGCCGGAGCGGCCGTGGTGGTGGTCCCTGCGGCCCCCGCGGCCGCAGTACCCGCCGGAGCCGGGGAGGCAGTGGCGCCCGGCCTGTAGTCGGCGAAGAAGTCCCACCAGGCGCGGTCTACCGAATTCGGGTCCTGGAGGTACTGCTGATAGATCTCGTCGACGAGCCACTCGTTCGGACCGAACGCGGCAGCGGGGTTCTTCCCGGCTTGGTCGTCGGTCGAGATGCTCGATGCGTTACTGGGGGACTGTGGCGACACGGCGGCAACCGCCCTCTTCCGCTTCACAAGGTTATGGACAGCGGAAATAAAGGCTACGCCCCCCAGAGGGTGAAGTTCAGGTCGGGCCCGTTCATCGTCGCGTAAGTCACATCAGAAAGCGTGTTTCGCGGCTCGATATGGCGGGAAACAAGCGTGGTTCGCCTGGGAAAGGTATGCGTCGACCGCGGCCCCGGCGCGGCACAGGCGCGGGCCGTCGCTGATCACACGTGTCCGGCTGCGGGTACACGGGTGGATCTTGCGGCTCCGGTTCGAACTTTACGTCAACTTTGAACGGAAGGCTCTCCCGGAAGGGTGATGACAATCCGGCAGCCTCGCTCGGATTCGGCCACCCTGATCCGGCCGCCGTGCAGATCCACCGCCCAGCGGGCGATGGCCAGACCCAGTCCCGTGCCGCCGTCGCTGCCCGGACCGTGGGGACGGCTGACGGATCCCCGGTTGAAGCGCTCGAAGACCCGGTGCCACTCCGACTTCGGGATGCCCGGGCCCTCGTCCAGCACTTCGAGCTCCAGCGACTCCGGCCGGGACCCGCGGCGCGCCCGCACGGTGACCCGCCCGTGCGGCGGGCTGTGCTTGACCGCGTTGTCGATCAGGTTGGCCACGACCTGGTGGATGCGCTCCGGGTCGGCGTGCGCGGTCAGCTCCGGCGGGGAGACGTCGAGGTGCAGATGGACGTCCGTGCGCGTGTGGCTCCCGGAGCCCGAGGCGATGCCCGCGCGCGCGGAGGAGACCATGTTGGCCTCCTTCAGCACGCCCGAGAGGTACGGCCACACCTCGAAACGCCGCTTGCGCAGCGGTACGACGCCGTTGTCCAGCCGCGACAGGTCGAGGAGGGTCTCCACCAGACGTCCCAGCCGCTCGGTCTGCTTGAGCGCCGTGCGCATGGTCTCCGTGTCCGGCTCGGCGATGCCGTCCACGACGTTCTCCAGGACGGCGCGCAGGCCCGCGATCGGCGTGCGCAGCTCGTGCGAGACATTCGCCACGAGCTCCTTGCGCTGGCGGTCCTGGGCCTCCAGCTCGTCCGCCATGGCGTTGATCGTCTCGGCCAGGTCGCCCAGCTCGTCCCGGCGGTTCTCCTTCACCCGGCGCGTGTAGTCGCCGCGCGAGATGGACCGGGCGACCGCGGTCATCTCGTCCAGTGGCGAGGTGAGTGAATGCGCCACGAACTGCGTTATCAAGAGTGTGGCGATCATCGAGAAGACCGTGATGAAGCGGAGCTCCGTCTTGGTGTGCACCGCGATCATCGACAGACCTGTGGTGATCAGCACCGAGATGACGACGAGCGTGCCCAGCTTGGTCTTGATCGAGAACGGGCGTACGCGGCCCCAGGGCTCGTCCCCGGGGTCTCTCCGTGCGGCCGGCCCGTCGCTCATGGCGTCGGTGTCTCCAGCGCGTAGCCCACGCCGTGCACCGTGCGGATCCGCTCGGCGCCGATCTTCCGGCGCAGCGCCTTGATGTGGCTGTCGACGGTCCGGGTGCCGGAGGCGTCCGCCCAGTCCCACACCTCGGCCAGCAGCTGCTCACGGGAGAGCACCGCGCGCGGGGTGTTCGCCAGGCAGACCAGGAGGTCGAACTCGGTGGGCGTGAGGTGGACGTCCTCGCTGCGCACCCGCACCCGGCGCTGCGCGTGGTCGATCTCCAGCTCGCCCAGGCGCAGGATGCCCGAGCGCGGCGTGGCCGCCGCGACGGCGGCCCGCTCCACGCGGCGCAGCAGGACGTGCACCCGCGCGGCCAGCTCCCGCATCGAGAACGGCTTGGTCATGTAGTCGTCGGCGCCGACGCCGAGCCCGACCAGCATGTCGGTCTCGTCGTCGCGCGCGGTGAGCATCAGCACCGGCACCGGCCGCTGGGCCTGCACGCGGCGGCAGACCTCCAGGCCGTCGAAGCCGGGCAGCATGATGTCGAGGATCAGCAGATCGGGCTGCCAGGCCTCGGCGGTGTCGACGGCGGCAGGTCCGTCGCCCGCGGTCTGTACGAGAAATCCCTCGGCACGCAGTCGGGCCGCGATGGCGTCGACGATCGTCGGGTCGTCCTCGACCACCAGCACCCGGCGCTGAGCGCCCTGAGTGGCCGCCGCCGTACCGCTGTGGGAGGTATGTGTCTGCTCCATCGCCCGCCCCTGAGTGTGCTTTCCGGAACCAGTGGGGTGATTCCACGGTCTGCGCATGGTTGCGATTGACGCTTGAATGATCCGCGTCAGGGAAGCACATTACGGGGAGTCGCGGTCCGCTCGCTATCCAGGTCGTACGGCGAGGTGCACGGCGTCCGGAACGCCCCGGGCAACCGGGATCTCTTCGGTACGCACCTGATGGAACCCGGCATTCCGCAAGGTTCCCTCGAATTCCGGAGAGGGCTGGGCCGACCATACCGCGAGCACCCCTCCCGGCCTCAACGCCCTTGCGCAGCCTGCCAGTCCGGCCGGTGAGTACAGCCCTTCGTTGCCCTCGGTGACGGTCCAGCCAGGGCCGTTGTCGATGTCCAGGCACAGGGCGTCGTACGTGGCGGAAGTCTCATTGACGTGCGCGATCAGGTCGGTTTGGCGAATGTGTGTGCGGGCATCCGCGAGAGCGGACGCGGATACCTCGGACAACGGCCCGCGGCGGTGCCAGTCGATGACGGCCGGTTCCCGTTCGACGACCGTGATCCGGCCCCAGCGGGGGTCCGCCGCGGCGTGTGCGAGCGAGAACCCGACGCCCAGTCCGCCGATCAGGACGTGCGGTTCGGGGCGGTCGTCCAGGGCGTCGCGCGCGGCGTCGACCAGCAGGCGTTCGGAGCGGCCGTCGGAGGTGTCCATCAGGAAGCAGCCGTTGGCGATGATCTGGAGCGACGCGCCGTGCCGCCGCAGGACCACCTCCCCGTACGGGCCCTCGCGACGGTCCAGGACTACGGGGGTGTCGTACGCGCCGGTCATGGGTCCATCCTGCCTGAACCGGGCCTTGCGGCCAGGGGAATTGCGCGTGCCGGGCAGGGCTGGAGCGGGACTGGTGTTTCCTCGGAAAATCCTGTGAATCCGGGGCCCACGTGGCGTCGGTCATAGACAGCGGCCCATGCGACACGAAGGGTGGGGCGAAACGGAAGGGAGCGCCTCACCGTGGAACATGCCGCGACGGCCTCGACGACGCCCTCGCCCACGTCCCTTCCGGACCACCCCGAACCGCCCCTGCCCCCCGCCCCGGCCGACCTGCTGGACGGCATGCCGCGCCAGCGGGGGCCGGTGCCGGTCGCCGGGGCGAGTGTCCTGGCGGAGGCCGCGGTGAGTGTGGTGGCGAGTGCCGAAGTGGGCGCGCTCGCCGGGGCCGTGGCCGTCGCCGAAGCCCCCTCGGTGGCGAGGCCCGTCGCCGTGGGCGCCGGAGCGGGTGCGGTGGACGCCTCGATCGCCGTACCGAGTCGCTTCGCGGGCCCCTGGGTTCGCGGCGTCTTTGTCCGGCTGCGTGCCCTGCGGCCCTGGCGGCTGTTGCCCACCCCCACCGGTACGCCGTTCACCTTCGCCTACGCGGCCGTGCTCGCCGTCACCTCGCTGGTCGCCACGTACGCGGACCCGGCGCTCGTGCACGCGCTCTACCAGGACTCCAGTACCGATGTGGTGCATCTGGTGCGGTCCCCGGTACTGGTGTTGACGGCGAGCGCGCTGTGGATCGCGGGCGGCCTGGTGTCGCCGTACGCGCTCTGCTTCCTGGTCGTGCTCACGGCGCTGGAACGGCGCGTCGGGGGAGCGCGGGCGGCCGGTGTGTTCCTGCTGGGGCACGGGCTGGCCACCCTCGCGACCGAGGTGCCCGTGGGGCTCGCGGTCGTGGTGGGGCACCTGCCCGACAGTTCCCTGCACCGCCTGGACTACGGCATCAGCTTCGGCGTGGCCGCCAGCACCGGCGCCCTGGCCGGCCTGCTCGCCCACTGGCTGCGCTGGCCCCTGCTGGCCCTGTTCGGCGGGATGGTGGTGACCGACCTGATCGCCTTCGCGGACCCGATGACCAACTGGGGCCACCTGATCTCCCTGACGATAGGGATCGCCACCTGGCCCCTGGTCCGACGCTGGCAGCAGGCCCGGAACGCGACACCGCGGCTCGTCCAGCCGGCCGGCCGGGTCGTCCGGCTCACCACCCCGAGGGCATAAGCGCGCCCGCTCCCTGGTTTTCGCAGGTGAGGCGGGGCTGTTTGGTGATCGCTCAGAGCGAACGCGGGCGGGGGAACAATCGTGGGCTCACATGCATTGAGTCGGCATAGCTCAACTTGACTGCCGAAGGGGAGATCATGGCTGCTGAGTCCACGGCGTTCACACCGCTCACTCTGCCTGTGCTGCCGCTCGACGACGAGGTCGTGCTGCCCGGGATGGTGGTACCGCTGGACCTCAACGACCCCGATGTACGCGCCGCGGTGGAGGCCGCCCAGGCCGCCGCCCGTACGGAGCCCGGAAAGCCGAAGGTTCTCCTGGTGCCACGCGTCGACGGGACGTACCCGGGCACGGGTGTGCTCGGCACGGTCGAGCAGGTAGGCCGGCTGGCGGACGGTGACCCGGGAGCGCTCATCCGTGGCCGCGGCCGTGTGCGGATCGGCGCCGGGACCACCGGACCGGGCGCCGCACTGTGGGTCGAGGGCACGCGCATCGACGAGCAGGTGCCCGAACAGCTGCCGGGCCACGTCGGCGAACTGGTCAAGGAGTACAAGGCGCTCGCCACCGCGTGGCTGCGCAAGCGCGGCGCCTGGCAGGTCGTCGACCGCGTCCAGGCCATCGACGACGTCTCCGCGCTCGCCGACAACTCCGGCTACTCGCCGTTCCTGACCACCGCACAGAAGATCGAACTGCTGGAGACGGCCGACCCGGTCGCCCGTCTGAAGCTCGCCACCCAGCAACTGCGCGACCATCTCGCCGAGCAGGACGTCGCCGAGACCATCGCCAAGGACGTCCAGGAGGGCGTCGACAAGCAGCAGCGCGAGTTCCTGCTGCGCCGTCAGCTGGAGGCCGTCCGCAAGGAACTGCGCGAGCTGAACGGCGAGAACGGCAAGGACTCCGCCGAGGAGTCCGACGACTACCGCGCCCGCGTCGAGGCCGCCGACCTGCCCGAGAAGGTGCGCGAGGCCGCCCTCAAGGAGGTCGACAAGCTGGAGCGGTCCAGCGACCAGTCGCCCGAGGGCTCCTGGATCCGCACCTGGCTCGACACGGTCCTGGAACTCCCGTGGAACCGGCGGACTGATGACACTGGCGTGTACGACATCCAGGGCGCCAAGGCCGTCCTGGACGCCGAGCACGCGGGCCTTCAGGACGTGAAGGAGCGGATCACCGAGTACCTCGCGGTGCGCAAGCGCCGCAGTGACCGCGGCCTGGGCGTCATCGGCGGCCGGCGCGGCGGT
Organism: Streptomyces sp. NPDC054794; assembly: GCF_053611585.1. NCBI lineage: Bacteria > Bacillati > Actinomycetota > Actinomycetes > Kitasatosporales > Streptomycetaceae > Streptomyces > Streptomyces sp. NPDC054794. Next base: position 152,880 of record NZ_JBSHAQ010000006.1, read on the forward strand.
GCCGTACTGGCCCTGGTGGGCCCGCCCGGCGTGGGCAAGACCAGCCTGGGCGAGTCGGTCGCGCACGCGATGGGCCGCAAGTTCGTCCGCGTCGCCCTCGGCGGCGTCCGGGACGAGGCCGAGATCCGCGGCCACCGGCGTACGTACGTCGGGGCGCTGCCCGGCCGCATCGTCCGCGCCATCAAGGAGGCCGGGTCCATGAACCCGGTGGTCCTGCTGGACGAGATCGACAAGGTCGGCTCGGACTTCCGCGGCGACCCGGCGGCCGCCCTGCTGGAGGTCCTCGACCCCGCGCAGAACCACACCTTCCGCGACCACTACCTGGAAGTGGAACTCGACCTCAGCGACGTGGTGTTCCTCGCGACCGCCAACGTCCTGGAGGCCATCCCGGAGGCCCTGCTGGACCGTATGGAACTGGTCCGGCTGGACGGCTACACCGAGGACGAGAAGGTCGTCATCGCCCGCGACCACCTGCTCCCGCGCCAGCTGGAGCGGGCGGGCCTGGACCAGGACGAGGTCACGCTCGACGAGAGCGCGCTGCGCAAGCTGGCCGGCGAGTACACGCGCGAGGCGGGCGTGCGCACCCTGGAGCGCGCGATCGCCCGGCTGCTGCGCAAGGTGGCCGCCCAGCACGAACTGGGCGAGCGGGAGCTGCCGTTCACCGTCACGGACGGCGACCTGCGCGGCCTGATCGGACGGCCGCACCACGTGCCCGAGTCGGCCCAGGACCCGGCGGAGCGCCGCACGGCCGTACCGGGCGTGGCGACCGGCCTCGCGGTCACCGGGGCGGGCGGCGACGTCCTGTACGTCGAGGCGTCGCTGGCCGACCCCGAGACCGGCGGCGCGGGTCTGACCCTGACCGGCCAGCTGGGCGACGTGATGAAGGAGTCGGCGCAGATCGCGCTGAGCTTCCTGCGCTCGCACGGCGCCGAACTGGAGCTGCCCGTCGCCGATCTGTTGGACCGGGGCGTGCACATCCACTTCCCGGCGGGCGCGGTCCCGAAGGACGGCCCGAGCGCCGGCATCACGATGACGACGGCCCTCGCCTCGCTGCTGTCGGGCCGGCTGGTCCGTACGGACGTGGCGATGACCGGCGAGGTCTCGCTGACCGGCCGGGTCCTGCCGATCGGCGGCGTGAAGCAGAAGCTGCTGGCCGCGCACCGCGCCGGGGTGACGACCGTCGTCATCCCCAAGCGCAACGAGCCCGACCTGGACGACGTCCCGGCCGAGGTGCTGGACAAGCTCGACGTCCACGCCGTCACGGACGTCCGCCAGGTCCTGGAGCTGGCGCTGGCGCCCGCCACGAGCGGCGCGGCGCCGGAGGTTCCGGTCGCGGCGTGACGGACGTGACCGGATGGGCAGGGCCCGGGTCCCGTGAGGGAGGCCCGGGCCTTCGCCTTGTCCGCGAACACGCGTACATGTGGATCACTGGGTAGAATTCAGGCAAGAACCAGCCCTCCGCAGCCGACCGGGGTGAGGGTGGTGTCTTGATGAACCGGGCCTCGAACGACGTGAGTCGGCCCGCCGGCCGACCCTCCGGCCTGATCGGGTCGGAGATCGCGGGCTACCGGGTGGAGCGGGAGCTGGGCCGGGGCGGCATGGCCGTCGTCTACTGCGCCACGGATCTGCGCCTGGAGCGCACGGTCGCCCTGAAGCTGCTCGCCCCCGAGTACACCCGCAACGACGCCTTCCGGCGCCGCTTCGCCCACGAGTCCCGGGTGGCCGCCGCCATCGAGCACCCCCACATCGTGCCCGTCTTCGAGGCCGGCGAGACCGAGGGCGTCCTCTACATCGCCATGCGCTACGTCTCCGGCCTGGACCTGCGTGCCCTGCTCGACCGCGAGGGCCCGCTCCCCGTGCCGGCCGCGCTGCGCATCGCGGCCCAGCTGGCGTCGGCACTCGACGCGGCCCACGCCCGCGACCTGGTGCACCGGGACGTCAAGCCCGGAAACGTCCTGGTCGCCAAGGGGGTCGACAGCGAGCACCCCGAGCACGTCTACCTCACGGACTTCGGGCTGGCCAAGAAGTCGCTCTCGCTCACGGGGTTCACCACGGCCGGCGAGTTCGTCGGCACGCTCGACTACGTGGCGCCGGAGCGGATCACGGGCCGTCCGGTGGACGGCAGGTCCGATCTCTACAGCCTCGCCTGCGTCGTCCAGGAGACCCTCACGGGGGAGCCGCCCTTCCGGCGGGAGGAGGACGTCGAGCTGCTGTGGGCGCACCAGTACGACCAGCCGCCCGCCCTGACCGAGCAGCGCCCCGACATCCCGCGGGCCGCCGACGACGTCCTGAAGAAGGCCCTGGCCAAGGCTCCGGACGCCCGGTACGACTCCTGCCTGGAGTTCGTGGCCGCCCTGCGCACCGCCACGGCCGGGGCCGTGGGCGCGGCCGAGGGCGGCGCCGCCGGGCAGCGTGGGCGCACGCCCACGCTGGTGGATCCCGGGGCGGTCGGCGCCCCGGTGGACACCCCCACCCACCCCGGGACGGTCAGCGCCCCCGTGGCTCCCGGGCCGCCACCGGACCCGCCCGCCTGGGCCGGGCCGGTCCTCAGGGGGCGGAGCGGAGAGCGGACGTAGTCCGCACGCGTCGCGCAAATACCCGGCGTCTCCCGATACGTCAAGTCCCGAGTCCTCGGAACGTGACCGCGCCGTGGCGTTCGGGCCTACTTGAAGTGCGGGCCGAACCGGAAATACCGGAAACGGAAAATGGCCCCTCGATTAAGTAGGAGAAAATCATGACGCGCATCAACAAGAACCACGACCAGGCCCGCCCCAAGCGCGGTTTCCGTCTCTCGACCGCCGTCGCTTCGGCTGTCGTGGTTGCCGGGGGAATCCTGCTGCCGGCCACCGCCGCGTCGGCGGGGACGATGCCCGACGCAGCGGCCGTGACGCAGATGGCCACGCACCACGACGACCATCACAACGAGCATCACGACAAGCACCACAACAAGCATCACGACAAGCACCACGACAACCACAAGGACAAGAAGAAGGGCAAGGGAGGCAACGGCGGCAACGGCGGTAACGGCGGCGTCCAGGGCGGTGACGGCGGTAACGGCGGTAACGGTGGCGTCGAGGGAGGCGACGGCGGTAACGGCGGTAACGGTGGCGTCCAGGGCGGTGACGGCGGTAACGGCGGTAACGGTGGCGTCGAGGGTGGCGACGGCGGTAACGGCGGTGCCGGCGGTGTCCAGGGTGGCGACGGCGGTAACGGCGGTACGGGCGGTGTCCAGGGTGGCGACGGCGGTAACGGCGGTACCGGCGGTGTCCAGGGCGGTGACGGCGGTAACGGCGGTGTCCAGGGTGGCGACGGCGGTAACGGCGGCGACGGTGGCGTCCAGGGCGGCAACGGTGGCGACGGCGGTGCCGGCGGTGTCCAGGGCGGCAACGGTGGCGACGGCGGCGACGCCATCTGACCGAAGCGCACCTGCGGTCCGGGCGGGTTTCTGACACCCGGGCCGCGATGCCCAGGGCGACGGGGGCGAAGGCCTACCGGGCCGTAGCCCCCGTCGCTTCCTCCCGGAAGGAGACCCCCATGTCCAGGAAGTCCTGGCGACGCCCGACCGCCCTGGTGGCGACCGTGCTTGCCACCGCACTCGGCGCCGCGTGCTCCGCCCACACACAGCAGAGCCCCGCGCCCGAGCAGCCCGCCGCGGCCCACGCCGCCGACACCCACAGCGACTCCGCGGGGTGCGGCTCGGGCGGAGCCGGCGGCCGGGGAGGAGACAGCGGCGAGGGCGGCGAGCCCGGCCGGTCGGGCGAGCCCGGCAATCCCGCCACCCACGAGTGCACCCGGTACAGCGACCTGCCGGACAAGCCCAAGGACGAGCTCGACGTGGCGGACAAGGCCCGCGTCGTACTGGTCCTGCTGAACGGCGGCGCGACCAAGGAGCAGATCGCCAAGAAGTACAAGATGCCGGAGCACGAGGTCGAGACCTGGAAACAGGCGTATCTCAAGGGCGACTGGGCCGTGCTGATGGGCAACGGCTGAGCCCCCGAATCATTCCCGCACTCTCGCGAATTCTCGCCTTCGAGTCCTTCGCAACAAGTCCTTCGAAAAGGGAAAAGGAAAAACACTCTCATGAACAGCAACTCCCGGAAGAACAGCCTGGCCGCGGCCGCCGTATCAATTCTCTTCGCCGCGGGCGGCGTACTGATCCCGGCAGGTTCGGTATTCGCCGCGCCGGCGCTGCACGGCCAGGTCGCGTCGGTCGGGACCGGGGTGCACAAGGACGGCCACAAGAAGGACGGGAAGGACCGCGACAAGAAGCATCACGACAAGAAGGGCCACAAGGACCACCACGACCGTCACCGACATGACGACGACCACGGGCGCCACGGCGACGACGACTCCTGCCGCAGCGGCAACGGTGGCAACGGCGGCAATGGCGGCGACGGCACGGGCACGACCCCGCCGATCTGCACCGCGCCGGGCCAGAGCGGCACCGGCGGGGCCGGCGGACGCGGCGGCCGGGGCAACTGCGGCGGCCGCGACGGAAGCGACGGGCGCGGTGGCAGCGGCACCGGCGGCGGCGACGGCGGCCCCTGCCCCGAGCAGCCCGGCTCGCCCTCCCCGGAGAGCACGGACCCGGGCAAGCCGTCGACGCCGGACACCCCGTCCACTCCGGACACCCCGTCCCCCACGGAGGAGCCCACCACTCCGGACCAGCCGTCCACTCCGGACCAGCCCACCACTCCGGACCAGCCCTCGACCCCGGACCAGCCCTCGACCCCGGACCAGCCCTCGAGCTCCGACACGGGTGACTCCGGTGACGTGATCGTCAACTGACCGGTCGACCGGGGACCCGGCCGGACGAAGAACGGGACCAGCCCGCCCCGCCGCCCCGCGGCGGGGCGGGCTCGTGTCAGCCTCCGGACAGCGACTGCTCGGCCCAGACGGTCTTGCCCACCCGGTCGTGGCGGGTGCCCCAGCGCTCGGCGAGCTGGGCGACCAGCAGCAGGCCCCGGCCGCCCTCGTCGAAGATCCGGGCGCGGCGCATGTGCGGGGTGGTGCTGCTGGAGTCGAAGACCTCGCAGGTCAAAGTGGAGTCCTGGTGGATCAGCCGCAGCTGGATGGGCGGCCGGCCGTAGCGGATCGCGTTGGTGACCAGCTCGCTGACCATCAGCTCGGTGACGAAGGCGGCGTCCTCCAGCCCCCACACCGTCAGCTGCTGGTCGGCGTACCGGCGGGCCGTGGAGACGACGGTCGGGTCGCTCGCCAGTTCCCAGGCGGCGACCCGGTCGGCGTGCAGGACCCGGGTGCGGGCGACGAGCAGGGCGATGTCGTCCTCGGGCCGGTGGCTCAGCAGCTCGGTGAGGACCCGGTCGCAGACCGCGTCCAGCGTCGTCGCGGGGCGGGCGAGCGCCGCGAACATCTTGTCCAGCGCCTCGTCGATGTCGTGGTCGCGGGCTTCGAGCAGCCCGTCGGTGTAGAGGGCGAGCAGGCTGCCCTCCGGCAGCTCGGTGTCCACCGCCTCGAAGGGCAGACCGCCGAGCCCCAGGGGCGGGCCGGCGGGCACGTCGAGGAAGCGCACGGCGCCGTCCGGGGTGACCACGGCGGGCGGCGGATGGCCGGCCCGCGCCATCGAGCACCGGCCCGCGACCGGGTCGTAGACCGCGTACAGACAGGTCGTGCCGATGCCGCCGGCGGTCTCGGCGGCCGGGTCCGTGCTGCCCTCGTCCTGGGCCAGGTGGAGGACCAGGTCGTCGAGGTGGGTGAGGAGTTCGTCGGCCGGCAGGTCGACGTCGGCCAGGGTGCGCACGGCGGTCCGCAGCCGGCCCATGGTGGCGGTGGCGCGGAGGCCGTGGCCGACCACGTCGCCCACGACGAGGGCCACCCGCGCCCCGGACAGCGGGATCACGTCGAACCAGTCGCCGCCCACGCCGGCCCGGGTGGCGGCGGGCAGATAGCGGGTGGCGATCTCCAGCGCCGCCTGATTGGGCAGCGTGTGCGGCAGCAGGCTGCGCTGCAGCGCCATGGTGGTGGTGCGTGCCCGGGCGTACCCGCGGGCCTTGTGGATGTGGGCGGCCGCCCTGCCGGTGAGTTCCTCGGCGAGCCGCAGATCGTCCGGGCCGAACGGCTCCTCCCGCTGGTGCCGGCCGAACAGCGCCACACCGAGCGTGTTGCCCTGGGCGAGCAGCGGCACCACCACCAGCGAGTGCGTCCCGTACGCGCGCAGCCAGTCGGCGCTCGGGTCCAGGGCCGCCCACCGGGCGACGGCCGGATCCGTCGTCTCGTACAGGACGGGACGACCCGAGGCCAGGCACTGCGCGGGCGGGGAGTCCGCCTGGTAGGTGGTCGTCTCGCCCGGTTCGGTCCCCGACGCGGGGGCGTCGCCGTCCGCGACGGCCCGCACGGCGGCGCGGCGCAGGACCACCGGTCCCGATGCCGCCTCTGCGGACACCTCGTCCGCGATCCGGGGGCTGTCGAGCAGGTCGACGGCGGTGAAGTCGGCGAGCCGGGGGACCGTGACCTCGGCGAGTTCCTGCGCGGTGCGGCCGAGGTCGGCGGTGGTGCCGATGCGCGTGCCGGCGTCGCTCAGCAGCCGCATCCGCTGGTGGGCGGCGGCGTCCTCGGACCGCTGGTGCGCCGCCAGGCAGACGGCGCGCACCCGCCCCGCCGCGTCCTTCAGCGGGGCGAGGACGACGGGCCGGCCGAGTTCCGGGGCGAGGCGGGCCTCCACCTCCTGCGGCTCACCGGAGTCCAGCACCTCGCGCAGTTTCGCGTCGGCCTCCTCGCCGCCGGCGCCGGGCGCGATGTGCGGCAGGCGCAGGCCCCGCATCACGGCCTCGGGGAGGGAGAGCGCGCGCTCCATGCGGCGGTTGGCGCGCACCAGGCAGCGGTCGGTGTCGAAGACCGAAAGGACGAACGGGGACTGGTTGAACGCCCATTCCTCCAGCGCCCAGCCCTCGGGCGCGCGCGGTCCGGTCGCCACGGCCGTCACCACGAGCCAGTCGGTCACCCCGTCGTCCGCGGTACGGCGGTGGGCGAGCAGTCCCACCTCCAGGCGCCGGCCGTCCAGATGGCGCAGCGCCACGCTGCCGTTCCACCGGTCCCGCCCGGCCAGGGCGCGCCGGGCCGCCTCCGCGCCCTCGGCGGCGAGCAGCGCGGTGGCCGCCCGGCCGACGACGGCGGAGGGTTCGTGACCGAGGAGCCGCCGGGCCCCCTCGCTCCAGCTGGTCAGGATGCCCTGTTCATCGATGGTGGCCGTGGCCGTGTACGTCGACTGTCGCTCCATCGCCGCTCATCCCGCCCTTGCTCGTCGGGCTCTCCTCCCCAGCATGATCCCGAGCGGCACGGAGCACCAACGCGAGGCCCGGGCGCCGCACGGCGAGGAGCCGGGGCGACTCCGAGAAATCTCCGTGAGCGGGGAACCGCGCTCCGGCTTCGCTGCGTGAAAGGGGACAAATCTCTTTTATTCCGGCATTACGTCTCCTGCTGTGGGGGTGCGAGTAGAGAGGACCGAGTCGCCGGGCCGATTCGTCGGAGGACGTCTCATGTCTGACCCACCCACTCCACGCACCGGAGCGCCGGTTCCCGTGTGTCCCGGGCTGACCCCGCGCGAACGGGAGACGCTGCGGCACATCGCGGCCGGGCGCACCTACGTGCAGGCGGCCCGCGCCATGGGGCTGTCCCCGCACACGGTCGACACCTATCTGCGCCGCATCCGGGCCAAGCTCGACGCCGCCAGCACGGCCGAGCTGACCCGGCTGGCCATCGCCCTCGGCCTGTGACGCCCCGGCCCACGCGTTCCCACGGGGACGGCGGGCCCCCCCCCGGGGGGGCGGCGCCCGGGGCCCCCGGCGCGGGGAGAACGTTTGGGATTCCAGCGCCCCGCGCCCCGCGCCGGTGTAAGAATGCGGGTGCCCCCCCCA
>NZ_JBSHAQ010000006.1:160763-279465 GCF_053611585.1 Streptomyces sp. NPDC054794
GGGCCGGTCCCCCCCGGGGGGCACTGCCCGGCGGCCTTGGCCCCCCCCCCCCCCGGGGTCCCCGGGGGCGGGGCGCCCCCCCGGGGGGGCCCCCCGCCGCGGGTCCCGGGTCCGGGGCTATCCGTTGGCGAGTGCCTGCACCCGGTCCAGGGCCCCGTTGAACTTGTCGTGGTCCCCGACCGTCGGGCCGGAGGACGTGTACTGCCACATCGTGTAGTACGACCACCCGGCCGGCAGCGTCCCCGGATCCGACGCGTAGCGCGCGATCCACAAGGGGCTGCGGGAGGCGAAACCGCCGTAGTTGCCGGTGCACTGGGTCCACCAGCTGGTGGCCGTGTAGATCACCGGGTCCCGGCCGGTGCGGGCCCGGTAGGTGTTCAGGAAGTCGCCGATCCAGCTGACCATGGCGCTCGCCGACTTGCCGTAGCAGGAGGCGCCGTACGGGTTCCACTCGATGTCGAGCGCGCCCGGCAGGGTCTTGCCGTCCCTGGACCAGGCGCCGCCGTGGTCGACGAAGTAGTTGGCCTGGGTGGCGCCGCCGGTGGTGTCCGGGGTCGCGAAGTGGTACGCGCCGCGGATCATGCCGACGTTGTAGGAGCCGTTGTACTGCTGGGCGAAGTAGGGGTTCGTGTAGTACGTCCCCTCCGTCGCCTTGGTGTAGGCCCACCTGACCCCGCTGTTCCACAGGGTCGACCAGGCGACGTTGCCCTGATAGCCGGCGACGTCGACGCCCTCGGTCTGGGTGACGTCATCGGTGGTGGGCGTGCCGCCCTGGCCGTCGTGGGCCAGGACGCCCATGCCCATGTGGGCCGAGCCGCGGGAGGGGGTGGTCGCGGCGTCGGCGGTGGACAGCGGGAGGGTGAGGGAGAGTGCGGCCAGCAGCGTCGTGACGACGGCGGTGAGCGCGCGCGGGCGGATGGAGCCGGGTCTGTGCACGGGCATGACGTGCCTCCGAGGATGGGGTGGGGGGAACCCCGGGGATGGGGTGGGGGACCGCGGATGACCCACTGGAGTGGGCATGCCATCTCTTGCCTGGTCAACAAGCTACGCACGTAGAAGAGGGGCGGGAAGGGGGTCCGGAGGCTGCCGTTGGTCTACGCCTGAGAAATACTTACGGAGCTGCGGCAATGGCGGCGTTTGGCAGAAACTTTCAGGACCGCGAAACCGATCAGGGGTGCTGACGTGCACGAGGACGCAAACCGCAACGGACATCGCGTGTCCGCCCAGGTGACACCGAGTGGTGCAGACCAGGAATTCCTGGCCCTGGAACGCGAGTTGACCGTGTTGCTGCGGCGCGCCCGCGCCAGCCAGGGCGAGATGGCCCGCGAGGTCCACCCGGACCTGGAGTCCGCCGCCTATGGACTGCTCGTCCGTCTCGACGAGCACGGCCGCCAGCGCGCCACCGAACTCGCCGGCTACATCGGCGTCGGCAAGGCCACCATGTCCCGTCAGCTGCGTGCCCTGGAGCAACTCGGTCTGGTCACCCGCGAGCCGGACCCGGCGGACGGCCGCGCCTGGCTGGTGACCCTCACCGACGAGGGCCGCGGCCGCGTCGGCCGGGTCCGCGAGGCCCGCCGCGCCCGCTACGTCAGCCAGCTCGCCCACTGGGACCGCACCGAGGTCGCGGAACTGGCCCGACTGCTGCACGAGTTGAACGGGGTCATGGAGAAGTAGCCCTTACGCCGGGCGCCGACCCGGCCCGCGGGCTCCCGCGACCCCGCTCACCACTCCACGTACACCACCGTCGCGTCGTCGTGCGTCTTGCTGCGCCGCAGGAACGCCCGCTCCTCCCGGTCGGCCTCCTCCAGGTTCCGCACCCGGTCGACCAGGGACCGGGCGCCCTCCTTGCGTACGACGGTGAAGCAGTCCGTCCAGTCGCCCTCGCGGAACTTCTCCACCCAGCGGGTGGCCCCGTCGGTCAGCGCGGTCAGGGCACGGACCTCGCGGCGCGGCAGGGTGCCGGTGACCGCGCGGGCGGCGACCGAGGGATCGGCGGCGGCCGTGAAGAAGCCGCCCTCCTTGTTGCGGACGGTGGAGTCCACCAGGGCGTCCGTGGCCAGGGAAGTGCGGGGGAGGAGGGAGAGGCGGTCGTCCAGGACGGCGGTGACCGTGCCCCCGGGGGATTCCAGGAGGAGGGCCGAGTCGGAGAGGACCAGGTACTCGACGGTGTCCTGGGACCAGCGGGTCAGGACCACCGTTGCCTGAGGGGTGCGTGGGTGAGAAAGGTCACAGGTCGCGGTATGGGCGTCGGCTGTGCGACGGATCGCCAGCGCCAGGATCTCCGTCAGCGTCAGATCTCCGCAGGAAACGGTCAGTTCGGTCAGCGCCCCGCCGAGCCGCGCGGTGAACCAGGGAACGGAATGGAGACAGCCCGTACCGTCCTTCGGCGGGGTCACCCCGTCCAGGACGATCACGCAACCACCCTGTCCGGAGGCGGGTAGTCCGACACCGGCGAAGTCCTCGTTGGGGCGGTCGGGGACGCCGGGCTCCGAAACGACTTCAGTACGCATTCGGCCAGTCTGCACGAGCCCTTCACGCCGTCCGCCAAAGGCTGGCAACCGTCCGGGAATCTCCACAGCCGCGCAGGTCAGACGCCTGGTTTGGGGTGGAATAGCGCACTCCGGGAAAGCGTGGTGGCGAATACTGCCAAAGCCTGCCGCCCGCGTCCAACCGGCCCGCCGGGAACCGCCCCCGCACACACCGGGGGAACTTGCCCGCCAACTCCCCTCCGAGGTTCACTCCTTCGGGTGGCGGGTCAGGTGATGCGCGACCACCGCCCACCGGCGCTGGGAGGGTCGGGGACCGTACCGGGTACGCACGTGCTCGGCGCCGAGATGACGACGTGCCACCCGGGCCCATCAGTACACGAGTTCAGGATTGCGAGCATCGGTGCAGAAGAAGCGGCCTCGGGGCACAGGCAGGCGGACCGCGTCCGAAGGGGGCGCCGAGCGCACCTCCGTCGGCACCGGTCGCCCGACCCATGTACGCAACCGGCTGATCGTCGCCGTGGCCGTCGTGGCCGCCGCCATCGCCGGGGCCGGAGCCCCGTCCGTCCTCGCCGCCTCCGGGCAACTGAGCGACTCCCAGAACCTGGTGACCCTGGCCGGCCGCACCCAGCACGCGCTCGCCCTCGCCCACTCGCTCGCCGACGAGCGCGACGAGGTCACCTCCTACATAGCGGCCGGCCGCCCGAAGTCCAAGGCGCCCACCGAGCAGCGCAGCGCCCGGGTCGACCGGCAGGTCGAGGACCTGCGCGCGGACACCGACACCCCCGGCTGGCTGCGGGACGACCTCGACGGCGTCGCGGCCGTGCGCCGCGCCGCACTCACCGGCAAAAGCACCGCCCTCCAGGCCCACCAGGCCTACTCCGAGGCCATCATCGAACTGCATCTGCTCGCCGAGGACCTCGCCGAGCAGATGCCGCCACGGGCCGGCTCCGGGACGTACGCCCTCGCCGAGCTCGACTCCGCCGTCCAGCAGTCCGCCTCCGCCCGCGGCCTGCTCCTCGCGGCCCTCGACGTGCCGGCCACGACGCAGACCATCATCAGCCCCACCACCGGCCTGCCCACGACGACCACCGTCACCTCCGCGGCCGGCCAGAAGCAGCGCGACGCCCTCAGCGCCGCCGCCCAGCAGGCCCGCCTGCGCTCCGACGCCGCCCTCGCCGACTTCCGCGACTCCGCGCCCAAGTCGGCCGTGGCCTCGTACGACTCCACGGTCACCGGCCCCGAGGTCAACTCCGCCGACAAGTACCTCGCCGCCCTCACCGACGAGTCGACGCTCTCCGACAGCGACCTCGCCATCAGCACCAAGAAGCTGGACGCGGCCCTGTCCGCCCGCGTCGACATGATGCGCGGCGTCGAGTCCTCCCTCTTCGACCACCGCACCAAGGAACTCGAGGGGCTGCGCGACGACGACGTCACGGCGCTGGAGATCCGCATCGCGGTGCTCGGCGCCCTCATGCTCGTCGCCGTCGGCATCGCCACCGCGATGGCCCGCACCCTCACCCGCCCGCTCTCGGTGCTGCGCCGCGGCTCGGCCCGGCTGGCCGAGGCCGAGAACCCGGGGGCCGAGGAGCCGATCAAGTTCACCGGCCGCAACGACGAGTTCGCCCAGGTCGTCCGCTCCGTCAACGCCCTGCACGCGCACGCCGCGACCCTGCACGAGCGCATCGCCACCCTGGAGACCGACCGCAAGCACCTGGTCGGCCAGCGACAGAAGATGGCCGACGCCCGCGAGGAACTGCGCGCCGAGCTCGCCGAGTCCAGCGCCCAGCTGGAGCGGCTGCGCACCAGCATCGGCGGTACGTTCGTCAGCCTCGCGCTGCGCACCCTGGGCCTGGTGGAGCGCCAGCTGGCTGTCATCGAGGGCCTGGAGGAGCGCGAGCAGGACCCCGACCGGCTCGCCACGCTCTTCAAGCTCGACCACTTCGCCACGGTCATGCGCCGCCACAGCGAGAACCTGCTCGTCCTGTCCGGCACCGAGCACGTCCAGCAGCACCACGGGCCGGTCCCGCTGGTGGACGTCGTACGGGCCGCGGTCAGCGAGATCGAGCGGTACGAGCGGGTCCGTATCGCCGCCCTGCCCCCGCACGCGCACGTGGCGGGCTTCGCGGCCGACGACCTCTCCCACCTGCTGGCCGAACTCATGGAGAACGCCACCACGTTCTCCCCGCCGGACATGCCCGTCGAGGTCTCCGGCTGGCTGCTGGAGAGCGGCGAGGTCATGCTCTCCGTCCAGGACGAGGGCATCGGCATGACCGCCGAGCGCCTGGAGCGCCTCAACTCCCGCCTCGCCGACTTCGACCCGGAGTCGCCGTACGAGCAGGAGGGCGAGGACGGCCTCGGGCTCGGCCTGTACGTCGTGGCCCGCCTGGCCCACCGCCACGGCTCCCGCGTCCAGCTGCGCGAGCAGAAGCAGGGCGGTATCGCCGCGGTCGTGGTCCTGCCGCAGACCCTGCTGGCGGAGCCCCCGGCGACTGCGGTGCCGTCCTCCTCGACCGTGGTCGGCGGCATCCCCGCCGTCACCCTGCCCGGCGCGGACGCCGAGGCCAACTCCAACGTGCTGTACGGCCGCGCCAAGGACACCGACCCGCTGGTGACACTGGCGGAGAAGACGGTCCGGGAGACGACGACGCCGGAGCCGATGGCGGAGCCCGCGCCGGCCGCGCCCGAGCCGACGACGGAGCCCGAGCCGGCCGCGCCCGAACCGGAGTCGGCCGCGCCGCATCCGGAGCCCTCCGCCGCGCCGCAGCCGCTGTCGCACCCCGAGTCTTCGGTCGAGCCGGACACGGCTCCCGTCGAGACCACCATGGAGCTGCTGGCACCGGAGGTCTCCGCGGACCCTTACGCCATCGGTCCGGACACGCACGAGCGCGCGGCGGACGAGACGCAGGAGCGGGTCACCGACAAGGGGCTGCCCAAGCGCACCCCGAAGATCAGCGACCCGGTACCGGCCCCGCGCCGGCGGACCGGCTCGGTGGACGCCGAGGCACTGCGCCGCCGTCTGGGCGGTTTCCGTCGGGGGGCGGAAGCCGGCCACCGGGACGTCGCGGCGGAGATCGCCGAACGGACGGCCCAGAACGAGGGGCCCGACTCCGTACCAGTACATGCCGAAGAAGCCACGGGGGGCACAGTCGAGGAGGCAAGCAGTTGACCGCGCCCAGTACCTTCGGACTGAGCAGTGAAGCCCGCAATCTGCACTGGCTGCTGACCAATCTCGTCGAGGAGGTGCCGGGCATCCAGTCGGTGGCCGTCGTCTCCTCCGACGGTCTGCTGCTCCTTTCCTCCGACCCCGGGGCCAACGCCGATGCCAGGGAGGCCCGCAGCGAGCGGCCGAGGGGCCCGCGCGGCTCCTCCGCCGACCTCGCCACCATCGTCTCCGGCATCGGCAGCCTCACCATCGGCGCCGCCCGCCTGATGGAGTTCGGCGGCGTCCGGCACACGATGGTCGCGATGGACGAGGGCAGCCTCTTCGTGATGTCCATCAGCGACGGCTCGCTGCTCGGCGTGCACGGCTCCGCGGACTGCGACATGAGCGTGGTGGCGTACCACATGGCGCTCTTCGTGGGCCGCGCCGGCCACGTCCTCACCCCGGAACTCCGCAGCGAACTCCGCAAATCCCTGGAGACCGAGTCGGCGCGGAGCACCCGATGAGCGGCGGCGGTCCGAAGAGGCGGCTCCCGGTGCGCGGCGACGACCGCAAGCCCGCCCGCGTCCGCCCCTACTCGCTCACCGGCGGCCGTACCCGCTTCGGTCACGTCCTCCTCGTGGAGACGTTCGTGGCCGCTCTGGAGGCCCCCGAGGAGCGCAAGGAACTGGCGAATGGTTTTGCCGCCGGCCGGGTCATGCCGGAGATGCGGGCCATCGTCGAACTGTGCCGCCGCATGCGTACGGTGGCCGAGATCGCCGCGCTGCTGAGGATGCCGCTCGGCGTGGTCCGCGTGCTCCTGAGCGACCTCGCGGACCAGGGAAAGATCCGTGTATATGGAACCGGCACCGGTCACGGCACCGGCCGCCCGGACCGCGCTCTGCTGGAAAGGGTGCTGAGTGGACTCCGTCGTCTCTGACGCCGCTCCTGGCGTCGCTCCCCTCCTCGGGTCCTCCGAGCCCGACGAGGACCTGAAGTCCTGGCAGACGGACCGCACCCGTGCCCCGATAGCCACGAAGATAGTCGTGGCCGGCGGCTTCGGCGTCGGCAAGACGACGCTGGTCACCGCCGTCTCGGAGATCACGCCGCTGCAGACCGAGGCGCTGATGACCGAGGCGAGCGAGGAGACCGACGACCTCACCGCCACGCCCGGCAAGCTCACCACCACCGTGGCCATGGACTTCGGCCGCATCACGCTCGACGACGACCTGGTGCTCTACCTGTTCGGCACGCCGGGCCAGCAGCGGTTCTGGTTCATGTGGGACGACCTGGTGCGCGGCGCGATCGGTGCCGTCGTGCTGGCCGACACCCGCCGCCTGAAGGACTGCTTCCCCGCGCTCGACTACTTCGAGAGCTGCGGGATGCCGTACGTCGTCGCCGTCAACCACTTCGACGGCAGCGAGCGGTTCGAACCGGAGGACGTGCGGGAGGCCCTCACGATCCCCGCGCACATACCTGTCATGATCATGGACGCGCGGCGCCGGATCTCGGCGATCGAGACCCTTCTGGCCCTCGTCGGCCACGCGCTCGACGAAACCCCCGAGTAAGTCCCCGTTAGGAGCCCTCACCCGCATGCGGAAGATACTCGTCGTCGGAGCCGGCCAGTCCGGCCTCCAGCTCGCCCTCGGACTCCAGTCGCACGGATACGAGGTCACCCTGATGTCGAACCGGACCGCGGACGAGATCCGCTCCGGACGGGTCATGTCGACGCAGTGCATGTTCGACACCGCACTGCAGCACGAGCGCGATCTCCAGCTGAACTTCTGGGAGTCCCAGGCCCCGAAGATCGAAGGACTCGGCGTCTCGGTGGCGGCCCCCGGCTCGCACGACCCCGGTCCGACCCAGCGGGCGATCGACTGGGTGGGCAGGCTCGACGGGTACGCGCAGTCGGTGGACCAGCGGGTGAAGATGGCCGGCTGGATGGAGACCTTCGCCCAGCGCGGCGGCCAGCTGGTCATCCACGGTGCGGCGGTCTCCGACCTCGACTACTTCTCCCGTACGTACGACCTGGTGCTGGTCTCGGCGGGCAAGGGCGAACTCGTCCAGATGTTCGGCCGGGACGCAGAGCGCTCCCCGTACACCGAGCCACAGCGCGCCCTCGCGGTGGCGTACGTCCACGGTCTCGGCCCGCGCCCGGAGCACCCGGAGTTCGACGCGGTCCGCTGCAACCTGGTCCCCGGCGTCGGCGAGCTGTTCGTCATGCCGACGCTGACCACCTCCGGCCGCGCCGACATCCTGTTCTGGGAGGGCATACCCGGCGGCCCGCTGGACGTCTTCAACGGCGTCAAGGACCCGGCGGAGCACCTCTCCCTGACCCTGGAACTCATGGAGAAGTTCACGCCCTGGGAGTTCGAGCGGGCCAAGGCCGTCGAGCTGACGGACGCCGGCGGCACCCTGTCCGGCCGGTACGCCCCCACCGTCCGCAACCCCGTCGGCCGCCTCCCCGGCGGCGGCCTCGTGCTGGGCGTCGCGGACGTGGTCGTCGCCAACGACCCGATCACCGGCCAGGGTTCCAACTCGGCCGCCAAGTGCGCGGCCGCCTACCTCGCCTCGATCCTCGAACACGGGGACAAGGAGTTCGACGAGGCCTGGATGCGGGCCACCTTCGACCGGTACTGGGCGACGGCGACGCACGTCACCAAGTGGACGAACGCGATGCTGGCGCCGCCGCCGGAGCACATCCTCAACCTGATCGGCGCCGCGGGCCAGCTCCCGCCGGTGGCGAATCGGTTCGCCAACGCCTTCAACGACCCGGCCGACTTCGAGAACTTCTTCTACGAGCCCGAGAAGACCGCGGCCTACCTCGGCTCGGTGACCGGGGTCTAGACGCCGTTGCGGGCGCGGGTGCCGGGGGGCTGTCAGGTGGACGTGGCCGGTCGCGCGGTGCCCCGCGTCCCCAGGGGCGTGAGCCCCGGCGGGTTGTAGAGCGGGAGGGGCTTGGCCTTGGGGTCCGGCCGTACCGCTCCCAGGATGGGGTTGGACGCGATCGGGGAGACCTTGACGCGGTCGCCGGGGCGCGGGGCCTGGACCACCATGCCGTCGCCCAGGTACATCGCCACGTGCGTGGCCTCCGGGAAGTAGAGGACCAGGTCGCCGGGGCGCAGCTCGGTCAGCGGGATGCGGTGCAGCCGCGTCCACTGCTCCTGGCTGGTCCGCGGGATCGGCGTACCGGCGTGTCCCCAGGCCTCGGAGGTCAGGCCCGAGCAGTCGTACGACCGCGGGCCCTGGGCGCCCCACTCGTACGGCTTCCCCAGCTGCTCCACGGCGTAGCGCACGGCCCGGTCGCCCTGTTGCGAAGGAGTCCGTCTGGTGCTGAGCGCGCCGGAGGAGACGAGCTTCTTCTGCGCCTCGGCGACCCCGTTCTGTTCGAACGCGGCGAGTTCGGCGAGCCGGGCGCCGCTGAGGGTGGCGAGCATCTTCTCCACCTGGGCGAGACGGGAGCGTACCTCGTCCCGGGCGTTCTTCTGCCGCTCGGCGAGGGTGCGTTGGCCGTCCAGCGCCTTGCGGGCCTCGCGGACCAGCTCGTCCTTCTTCTTCTCGTGCTCGGCGAGCCGCCGCACCGTCTTGATCCGCTCCCGCGACAACTGCCCGATCACATGACCCTCGTCCAGCGCGTGCTGCGGATCGCGGGCGAGGAGCAGACGCAGGTACGGCGAGAGCGCGCTGCTGCCCTGGTACTGCTGCCGGGCCAGTCGGCCGACGGCGGCCCGGCTGTCGTGCAGGGCGAGCCGGGCGCGGGCCAGTTCGGCGTCCAGCTTCGCCACCTGGGCGTTCTGTGTCTTCAACTTTTCCTTGCTGGCGTTGAAGGTCTCGGTGGCCTGTTCCGCCTGCCGGTACAGTTGCTGAAGATCCGTCAGCAGCTGGGAGACCGGCCGCCCCGGCTCGGGCACGGCCACGGCGGGAAGCGGCGCGAGGACCGTGGGGCCCGCGACGGCGGCCGCACAGGCCAGGCGCAGAAGGCTTCCTGACACGTCTTCACCTCCGGTGCGGGGCGGGCGGACCCTCCGCCACTCTCCGCACCGAGAGCATCAGACGTACATGCCCGGGTAGCGTGTGAAGGCTGCGCGGTTCGGCGCAACGATGTCACCCTTCGGTGTCATCCGGCTTGCCGGACGACGTGGTGTCCGGCTTGGACCAGGGCCACTTGAGCTTGGAGCCGCGCCTGCCCTCGGGGTCGTACTCGTACTTCCACCCCTGGACCAGCCGCAGGCGACTGCTGTAGGTGCGCGGCACGCGGCGGTAGACGAGCACGGTCGGCCTGCCGCCGTGCGGGTCCGGGACGGGGATGCGGTACGTCTTCGGGGGATGGCCGGTGGGGCCCAGCAGCACGGGGAGCACGCGCCCGTCCATGGGCCCGCCCTCGAAGGGGGTGTCCTGACTCTTCACGGAACCAGTTTCAGCCATCCTCGGACAGCCCGGCGACGAGGCCGGCCGTCTGCGGGTCGCGGGCGGCGGTCACCGCCAGCACCGCCACGAACTGGTCGACCAGCCAGTCGCGCAGTTCACCGACGGGCGGCTGCTTGTCCTCGTCGAGCCAGATGAGGGAGGCCGCCTCCACGGCCGTGATCCACATCCGCACGGTCATGCGCAGCCGGGGCCCCGGATCCTTGATGCCGAGGTGGTTGAAGATGTGCACGGCGGCGGCCCGGCGCACCGAGTCCACGATGGCGGTGGTACGGGAGGTCTCCACCACGCTGCCGCCCTGGAGCAGGGCGCTGAAGCCGGCGTCGTGCTCGTCCACGAAGGCGAGATAGCGGTCCAGGGCGTGGGAGAGGCGGGTCAGGGGAGGGCCCTGGCGGGGCTCGTCGAAGCAGTGCTCCAGCTCGTCGGCCGCCGATCTGAGCGCGGCCTCGTACAGCTGCTGCTTGCCGCCCGGGAAGTACCGGTACACCAGCGGCCGCGAGACTCCGGCCGCCTCCGCCACGTCGTCCAGCGAGACCTCCTCCGGCGCGCGGTGCGCGAACAGCGACAGCGCGGCGTCGAGCAGCTGACTGCGCCGCTCCTCGACGTTGAGGCGACGGTAGGCGGGGGTGGGGGCGGCGGGGGTCATGCCAGGAAGCGTAATCGCGCGACCGCGAGGACCGGCACCCGGAGCCGGGGCGGGCCCGGCCTCGTTCCCGGGTGCCGGCACGCGTGAGCCCCGCCGTCCGGCCGCTACGCCAGCAGGCCCGAGGACCTCCACAGCCGGCGTCCGACGCCCCGCAGGACCCCGATGTCGTCCAGGAAGTCCGTCAGCCGCTTCGCCCCGGTCTGCATCACCTCGCGGCGGTGGGCGCTGGCCTTCACCTGGGCCATCGCCTCCCGCTTGTCCAGGCCCACGTTCGTGTAGACCTCGGGGTTGATGAAGGCCACCGAGAACACGCGGGCGAACTCGCCGGAGGTGACCCGGGTGAACTCCTGGGACCACTTGGGGGCCGTCAGCATCTGGCGGCGCAGTTCCTCGCGGGCGTACCGGACGTGCCGCGCCTCCTCGACCACGTGGATCCGGGTCACCCCGCGCACGAGGGGCTGGACCCGCTCGTCGGGGAAGGTCAGCCGCTGCATCCAGTCGAGGACCTCCTCGCCGAGCAGGGTGGCGGTGAAGGAACCCGGCGTGGTGGAGATCGTCTTGAACAGGCGGCCGAGGTTCATGTGGGCCCGGCTCACCGGGTACCAGGGCGCGTCACCGCGTGAGATCAGCCGGGCGAACATCTTGGAGTGCCGGCACTCGTCCTCGATCTCGGTGAGGGCGTAGCGCACGTGCGCGCTCGTCGCCGCCTTGTCGTAGATGTGCCGCACCAGCAGCTGCATCAGGATGATCTCGAACCAGATCCCCAGCGAGGCCAGCGCCGCGGCCTCGTGCTGGGAGAGCAGGATCCGCTGCTCCTCGCTCATCCGCTTCCACAGCGGGGTGTCGTACAGCGACACCAGCTCCGGCGGCCAGAACCACTTGCCCTCCTCGAAGGGCGCGTCCCAGTCCAGCTCCTCGTCGGGGTCGAAGGAGTGCTTGGCGGAAGAGACGAGCAGTCGTTCGGCCACCTGCTCCCGGTCCTTGAGCAGGCCGAGCGCATCGCGCAGGCCGTCCAGCGCGTCGGCTTCCGTCACGGTCGTCATGGCTCCCTCACTCCGTTACCGGGGGTTCGTCGTCCGCCTCTTATGAGACTGCTTGTCAGTAAGACCGTCAATCCCCTGCGCATGACTTGTTGACTCGGCGTCTACGTGTGAGCCTGCCAGGTATGCCGACCTACGACCTGTACGCCAAGGATCCGGGAGACTCCCTCTGGCAGGTGCCCGCGACCGGCGCCGCCCGGTTCAACTGGGAGTACGACGACGGCCGCGACCGTCTGCTCGCCCTGTACCAGAAGGGCAAGGACAAGCAGTGGGACGGGCAGAAGCGGATCAACTGGCACCTGGAAGTCGATCCCTACGACCCGCTCGGCACCCCCGACGAGGCGCTGTCGCTCTACGGCAGCAAGTACTGGCCGAAGCTCACCGAGAAGGACAAGGGCGAGCTCCGCATGCACTACGCCTCCTGGCAGTTCAGCCAGTTCCTGCACGGCGAGCAGGGCGCGATGATCTGCGCCGCGCGGATCGTGGAGTCCGTCCCCGACCTGGACGCCAAGTTCTACTCCGCGACCCAGACGATGGACGAGGCCCGGCACGCCGAGATCTACGGCCGTTTCCTGCACGAGAAGATCGGGATGCTCTACCCGATCAACGACAACCTCCAGGCCCTGCTGGGCGACACGCTCCGCGACAGCCGCTGGGACATGCCGTACCTGGGCATGCAGGTCCTCATCGAGGGGCTCGCCCTCGCCGCCTTCGGGATGATCCGGGACACCACCGACAAGCCCCTGCCGCAGCAGATCCTGGCCTACGTCATGCAGGACGAGGCCCGGCACGTGGCCTTCGGCCGCATGGCGCTGCGCGACTACTACAAGCAGCTCACCGACGCCGAGCTCCGCGAGCGCGAGGAGTTCGTCATCGAGGGCTGCTATCTGATGCGCGACCGGCTGCGCGGGGTCGAGGTGCTGGAGAACTTCGGCATCCCCACGGCGGAGGCGGAGGAGCTGAGCGAGCGGTCCGAGTTCCTTCAGCTCTTCCGCAAGCTGCTGTTCAGTCGCATCGTCCCCTGCGTCAAGGACATCGGCCTGTGGGGCAAGCGCCTGCAGCAGGCCTATGTCGACATGGGCGTCCTGGAGCTGGGCGACTCCAACCTGGACCTGCTGATGGCCCAGGACGAGGAGATCGCCGAGCAACTGGACGCGGAGCGCTTCGCGGTGGAGGAGCGCGAGCGCGTGGCGGAGGTGGACGAGACGATTCGGGCGGGCGAGTACGGACCGGGCACGCCCGTGCAGTAGCGTGCTGGCGTGTCCATGCCTCCGCCGCCCCAGCAGCCCCAGTACCCGCAGAACCCCCAGTACCCGCACAACCCCCAGTACCCGTACGGTCAGCAGCCGCCCCAGGCCCCGGGCCCCTACGGAGCCCCGTACCCCCAGCAGCCCTACCCCGCCTGGGGCGCGCCGCCGATGGTGCAACCGCCGCCGAGGAAGCGGCGGGTGGGCATGATCGTGGGCATCGTGGGCGGTGGCGTCGGAGCGGTCGTCGCGATCGTCGTCGCCCTAGCGCTGATCGGGGCCAAGGCCGAAAGCGGCTTTCCCGAGGCGAAGATGATGCTCACCCTGCCCCGGGTGCTGCTGGACCAGAGGTACAAGCTCGTCGAGGACCTCTCCGACTCCGAGGGCCGCAAGATCGAGGACGAGGCGGACGGCGCCTGGGACGCCAAGGTCACCGACGCCGTCGTGGGCCGCTACAGCCCGGGCGGCGACGAGACCAAGGGCACGCTCGTGGTGTCCGGCATGTACGGCCGGTTCAAGCACCCGGACCTGATCCGGCACAACATGCTCAAGGGCGCCGGTGAGGCGGACGGCGTGAAGATCGCCGGCCCCGCGAAGGACATCACCCCGTCCGGCGCGGGTGCCACCGTCAGCTGCGAGGTGCTCGTCCAGAAACAGTCGGCGGTGACCCTCACCTACCCGGTCTGCGCCTGGGCGGACGACAACACGGCCGCGGCGGTCGCCGAGATCGGCCGGGACGCCTTCACGAACAAGGCCTCCGACGTGGACCTCGACACCGCAGCCGCGAACGCCCTCAAGGTCCGCTCGGAGATGATCAAAGCGATCGGCTGACCTCCGGCACCTCCTGGGGCGGGAACGACGTCCGCAGGGTGAAGGCGTACGGCGTCGGGCCGTAGGTCGGTGGTCCCGGCCCGCGGTCCCCCCGTCTCACAGACCGAGAACCGCCCGCATGACCGCCTTCGCGATCGGCGCCGCGTCCCCGCCGCCGCTGATGTCGCCGCGGTCCGCCGCGGCGTCCTCCACGACCACCGCGACCGCGACCTTGGGCTCCAGGTCGTGGTCGCCCTGCGCCCAGGAGACGAACCAGGCGTACGGCGTACCGGCGTTGCCGATGCCGTGCTGGGCGGTGCCCGTCTTGCCGCCCACCGTGGCCCCCCGGATCGCGGCGTTGGCGCCGGTGCCCTCCTTCACCGCGTCGGTCATCAACTCCCGCATGCGCACGGCCGTCGCCGGGTTCATGACCTGGTGCAGGGGCCGGGAGCCGGTCGTCGTGACGGTCTCGCCGCCCCTGCGGACGGTCCGGTCCACCAGGTACGGCTCCCGCAGCTGCCCGCCATTGGCGACGGCCGCCGCGACCATCGCCATCTGCAGCGGCGTGGCCCGCGTGTTGTACTGCCCGATCGAGGACAGCGCCAGCTGTGCCCGGTCCACCTGGGTGTCGAAGGTGCTTTGCGCGACCGAGAAGGGGATCCGCAGGCTCGTGTCGTTGAAGCCGAAGGACTGGGCCATGGTCGTCATGGCCTCCCCCCCCACGTCCACGCCGAGCTTCGCGAACACCGTGTTGCAGGACCACTTGAAGGCGGTCCGCACCGAGGCGTCCACACAGTCGTCGGACTCGTTCGTCAGCCGCGTCCTCGTGCCGGGCAGGGTGTAGGGGTCGGGGGAGTCGGTGGGCGCGTCCAGATCCTCGACCACGCCCGAGTCCAGCGCCGCCGCCGCGGTGACCACCTTGAAGGTGGACCCCGGCGGATACGTCTGCCGTACGGCCCGGTTGAGCATCGGCTTCTCCGGGTCCTGGTTGAGCCGGGTCCACGCCGACTTCACCGGCTCCCCGTTCCCGGACAGCTCGGCGGGGTCGTAGGACGGGGCGGACACCAGCGCCAGGATGCGGCCGGTCGACGGCTCCACCGCCGCCACCGCCCCCTTGCGCCTGCCCAGCCCCCGGAACGCCGCCTCCTGCGCGGCCCGGTCGATGGTCGTGACGACGTTCCCGGCCTGGCTCCGGGCCCGCGAGACGTCGTCCCACAGGGGCAGTGGCGCCAGCATCGGGTCGGAGCCGGACAGGATGCCGTCCTCGGCGTGCTCCAGGAACGTCGTCCCGTACTCCTGCGAGGCGAAGCCCGTGACCGGCGCGTACAACGGCCCGTTCGCGTACGTCCGTTCGTGCCGGAGCTGCTCGCCGGTGTCCCGGGAGCCGGTCACCGCGGTGCCGTCGACCAGGATGTCGCCGCGCGGCTGCCCGTAACGGGCGATCGTGGGGCGGCGGTTGGCCGGGTTGTCGTCGTAGGAACCCGCCTGGAAGACCTGGACCCGGGCGGCGTTCACGAGCAGCGCCACGAGCAGCAGGGCGCAGAAGGCGATGGCGTGCCGGATGTACCTGGTCATGGCGCGACCTGGCCGTCGTACTGGCTGCGGGCCGAGTCGCTCACCCGGATCAGCAGCGCCACCATCGCCCAGTTGGTGACGACCGAGGAGCCGCCCTGCGCCAGGAACGGCATCGCCATGCCGGTCAGCGGGATCAGCCCGGTCACCCCGCCGGCGATGACGAACACCTGGAGCGCCAGGATCGAGGCGAGGCCGACGGCGAGCAGACGGCCGAAGGGGTCGCGCAGCGCCAGCCCCGCCCGGTAGCCGCGCTCCACGAGCAGCCCGTACAGCAGGAAGATCGCGGACAGTCCCGCCAGGCCCAGCTCCTCGCCCGCCGTCGCCAGGATGAAGTCCGACTTGGCGGCGAAGCCGATCAGGACGGAGTGGCCGAGGCCGAGCCCCGCGCCCAGCACCCCGCCCGCCGCGAAGGCGAACAGGGACTGGGCGAGCTGGTTGGGGCCCAGGCCCGCGTCGATCGTGGCGAACGGGTGCAGCCAGTCCTGGAACCGGCTGTGCACGTGCGGCTCCAGCCAGCCGACGGCCACCGCGCCGAGCACGGCGAGCAGCAGGCCGACCGCGATCCAGCCGGTGCGGCCGGTGGCCACGTACAGCAGCACCACGAACAGGCCGAAGAACAGCAGCGAGGTGCCGAGGTCCCGCTCCAGGACCAGCACGCCGACGCTGATGAGCCAGATGGTGACGATGGGTCCGAGGACGCGGCCGGTGGGCAGTTGGACGAACCAGACGCGGCGGCCCGCGTAGGCGAGCGCGCTGCGGTTGGCCGCGAGGTAGGCGGCGAAGAACACCGCGAGCAGCAGCTTCGCGAACTCGCCCGGCTGGATGGAGAATCCGGCCACGCGGATCCAGATGCGGGCCCCGTTCACCGCCGGGAAGAGGATCGGGAGGGTGAGCAGGGCCAGTGCCGCGACGACGCAGACGTAGGCGTAGCGCTGCAGGACCCGGTGGTCGCGCAGGGCCAGGACGACCACGATGAACAGCCCCACGCCGAGCGTGGACCACACGAGCTGGGTCGGGGCCGCGCGGGCGCCGGGCGTCTCCAGGTCGAGCCGGTAGATCAGCACCAGGCCCAGGCCGTTGAGCAGCACGCCGATGGGCAGCGGCAGGGGATCGGCGTACGGGGCCCGGACGCGCACCGCCACGTGCGCGAGCAGGGCCAGCACACCGAGCCCGGCGCCGTAGCCCAGGGCGCCGGGCGGCACCGCGCCCGCCTTCGCCAGGCCCACGGCGCAGTAGCCGTACACGGACAGCAGGACGGCCAGCACGATGAGGGCGAGTTCGATGCCACGGCGCCGGGGGAGACGTACGGCGGGCGCGGTGGTCCGCGCCGCTGCCACGGTGGTTCCGGCCTTGGTCATGTCCGGAACTTACCTAAATGGGGCGGCTTGTATGCCTCGCCGCAAGCGCCAGCGTGGCGCGCCCTCGGACGGGTCCGCCGCTAGCAGTCCTCCTGAGGCAGCGTCAGCGTGGCCATCGCACCGCCGTCGGCGGAGTTCGCGAAGGTCAGCCGGGCGCCCAGCACCTCCGCCTGGCCGAGCGCGATCGTCAGCCCCAGCCCGTGCCCCTTCGCCCCGCCCTCGGTGCGGAAGCGCTGCGGTCCGTGCTCCACCAGATAGTCCGGATAGCCGTCCCCGTGGTCCCGCACGGTGACCACCGGCCCGTCCACCGTCAGCACCACCGGACTCCCGCCGTGCTTGTGCGCGTTGGCGACGAGATTGCCGAGCACCCGCTCCAGCCGGCGCCGGTCGGTCTCCACCCGCGCGTCCCGTACGACCCGCACCTCGGTGTCGGTCCCCGACGCCCGCACCACCCGCCGGGCCAGCGCGCCCAGCTCCTCGGCGTCCAGATCCAGCTGCTCCCGGCCGGTGTCCAGCCGGGAGATCTCCAGCAGGTCCTCGGTGAGCGTGCGCAGCGCCGCCACCCGGTCCCGCACCAGTTCCGTCGGCCGGCCCGGCGGCAGCAGCTCGGCCGCCGCGTGCAGCCCGGTCAGCGGGGTGCGCAGCTCGTGCGCCACGTCCGCGGTGAACCGCTGCTCGCTCAGCAGCTTGCTCTGCAGGCTCGACGCCATCGAGTCCAGCGCGGCGGCGACCGCGGCCACCTCGTCCGGCGGGCGGGTCGTGTCCTTCGTACGGGGATCGTTCACGCGGGCGTCCAGATCGCCCGCGCTGATCCGCCGGGCCACCCGCGCCGTGCCGTGCAGCCGCCGGGTCACCCGGGTCACCGCGAACGCGCCGACCAGCAGCGTCGCCCCGATCGCCAGCCCCGACGACCACAGGATCGCCCCGTCCAGCCCGGCGATGGTGCGGGCCTGCTGCGAGTAGTCGATCTCCACCGCCAGCGCTCGGCCGCCGTCGGCCGGCCCCGCCGCCCACATCGTCGGCCGCCCCCGGTACGTGGCCACCATCGTGCCGCGCTCCCCGGTCAGGGCCAGCTTGCGCAGCGGCGCGGGCAGCTCCGCCGGATCCACCCGGGCGCCCGGCAGCAGCGCGTCCCCCGCCTGATACGCGTCGGTCACGTCCGCCAGGCGGTCCAGCGCCTGGTCGCGGGCCTGGCCGACGGTCTGGTCGGTCACCGACACATGCACCAGGACGCCGAGCAGCGCGGCCAGCGCGCAGCACATCACCGTGATGAACGCGGCCGCCTTCGCCGCGAGCGTCCCGGCCCACTGGGGGAGCGGGGGTCTCATCGGGGACTCGTAGAGGAAGAGGCGGAAGAGGCGGAAGAGTCGGAAGAGGCGGAGGAAGCGGAAGGGGAGGACGAGGCGGACGCGCTCGGTGCCGGCGAGTGCCTGGACTCGCCCGTGCGCAGGAACTCGTCGCGGGAGAACACCATGGCCCGCTGGTCCGGGTCCCAGGCCCAGGTCGTGCGGTACTCGTAGCCGGAGGTCCCCGCCGGGGAGCGGACGATCACCGAGCGGCCGGCCAGCTCGACGCCGAGGACCGCGTCGTCGTTGGCCATGACCTGGACCAGCCGCCCCGACTCGAAGGTGTACACGCGCACGGCCGTCTGATTGGTGGGGTACAGCCGGAAACCCAGGGTCATGTCGTCCCGGCCGTCACCGGTGAGGTCCCGGTAGTACGGCCGCAGCAGCGGGCACTTCGCGCGGTCCCCGCCCCGCTCGCAGTCGTCCAGCCGCCGGGCCGTGCCGCGGTACGCCGCCTTCGCGCCGTCGTAGTCCTCGGGGTGCGCGGCGATCTCGGCCCGGACGACGGCGACGGGATCGACCTTGTGGATGTCGTCGTCCGGAGCCGTGATCCCCTTCACGGTCTCCGTCTCCCCCTCGTCGTACGGCCAGGCCGGGCTGGACGCCGGCCGCAGATCGGGCCACAGCTTGACGGGACTGACCGCGGTGGGGGTCGCGCCGGCGCCCTGCAGCCCGCCCGTGTCCCCGCAGGCCGCCGCCGTCAGCGTCAGCAGGATGACGGCGACGGCGGTGCGGGCGATGCGGGGGGTGCGGTGGGTGCGGGTGGGACGGCTGACGAGCACGTGACTCCTGTGGCCTGAACGGTTCGGTGGCCCCACCCTATTCGTCCGGAGAAACGGTTATCTCGCTACTCGCTCGGGTGGGTGACGCGGCGGATGCCGGGGGCCGGACCGGTGCCCCTCATTCCGCCAGCTCCTCCAGGAGCCGGGCCGTCGACAGGCCCGCGCGCAGGTACTCCACGAACAGCTCGTTGTGCAGGGCCCAGGGGGAGCGGCGGGACCGGATGAGCCGGATCGCGTCGTCGGCGGGGCGGCCGCGGCGGATCAGGGTGTGCGCCACGACCAGACCCGAGCGGTTGTAGCCGTGATAACAGCGGACGAGCACCTTGCGGCCCGCGTCCAGCGCGTCGCCGGCGGCCAGGGCCAGCCGCATCACCCCCGCGAGCTGGGTGCCGTCCAGCGGGCCGTCGGGAATCGGCCACACGTGATGCTCGACGCCCGGGTCGGGCCCGTGCCCCGGGAGCCTCAGCAGCGTCTGCACAAGATCGAACTCATCCCGTACGACGGCCAGTTCCAGCTGTCCCGACTGCCCGGCGAACTCGTGCCCACCCATCCACAGACCGGGCACGATCTCACTCCACGGACTGCCCGGAGCCGGTACGTCGGGCTGCTTCCTGCGGGTCCGCAACGACGCCTCCCCAACTCCGCCACCCAACCGCTCTCAAAGGTAACCGGGTTCTTGCCCCCGGAGCACCCCGCCTGTTCCCATGGTCGAGGGGTGATGGCAATGAGCGGACTGCGCGTCGTTCCGGCCTGGCGGCACGGCCGGGAACGGCTGTACGTCTGCCGCACGGACGGCAGGAACGTCGCCTGGTACGACCGTGAGGCGGCCCGGGTCAACCTGCTCAGCGACGATCGCCGGGAGGACGTACTGGAGGCGCTCGGCCCCTTCCTGACGGGCCCGGTGACGGTGGGACCACCACCGGTGCCGACCCCCGCCGAACTGGCCCGCCTCTCCCTGCACCCGGACGACGACCTGGCGCCCAACCGCCCCGGCGAGGCGCTCCTGATCGCCCTCGACCGGGACCCCGGCCCCGCCCACCGGCTCCGCCCCGACCCGCGGCGCCGCGCCCTGCTGGCCGAGCAGACCGTGGGCGAGGCGCTGGACCGGCTCGACGGCGTCGGCTGGCACACCCTGCACTCCCTCCCGCTGCCCGGCGGCGACCGCATCCACCACCTGCTGATCGGCCCCGGCGGCCTGTACGCCGTCCACACCCTCTACGCCCGCAAGCTTCGGGTCCTGGTGGCCGACCCCATGGTCACGGTCGGCCGCCACGAGGCGCGTCCGCTGCTGCGCCGCGTGCGGGCCGACGCCGACCGGGCGTCGTACGCCCTGACCGCCGAGGTCCACCCGCTCCTCGCCCTCGCGGGCCCGGCGACCCTCGTGACCAACGCCGCGCCCCGCGAGGTCCGCGTCCTCCAGGACACCGAGCTGCCGGGCCTGGCGCGGCTCGGGGGCGTACTGAAGCCGGCGGACGTCGAGGCGCTGCATGCGATGGCCCGGGATCGGAACACGTGGTCGCGGGTGTGAGGGGCCGGGTGGCTGGGGTGGCTGGCTGCGTGGCGTGAGGACGCCGGCTCTGTCGTGTGCCGTGAGGGTGCCGGCCGGTGCCGGCCGGTCTGCCGTGTGCCGTTCCGGGGGCCCCGTGTGCCGCTACGGCACCGCGCTCGCCCCCCGCGTCTACGGCAGCGTGCTCGCCCGCCCCCCGTCCAGCAGCGGGGCCAGCAGGTCCCCGTAGTCCTGCAAGCGCGCCCCCACGTCCCCCGCGCGGAACACCAACTGCCCCGCCCCCCGGCACTCCTCGACCTCCTCCCAGGTGACGGGTGTCGACACGGTCTGCTCCTCCCGCGCCCGCACCGTGTAGGGCGCCGCCGTGGTCTTCCGCGCGGCGTTCTGGCTCCAGTCCACGAACACCTTCCCCGGCCGCAGACTCCGCGTCATCCGGTGCACCACCAGCCGCGGCATGGCCCGCTCCGCCGCCACGGCCAGCCCCTTCGCGTACTCCGACACCCGCTCGGACGAGGCCCCCCGCACCCCGGCCAGCAGATGCAGCCCCTTCGCCCCGGACGTCTTCACGTACGCCTCGATCCCGTCCCCCGCCAGCCGCTCCCGCAGCCACAACGCGACCTCGCAGCAGTGCACGACGGTCGCCGGAGGGCCGGGATCAAGGTCGAGGACGAGCCGGTCGGCCTCCTCGGGCGCCCCGACCACCCACTGGTGCGTGTGGAACTCGGTGACGAGATTCGCCGCCCACATCAGCGAGGCCAGATCCTGTACGAGCACCATCCGCGCCGGCCCCTCCGAGCGCGGCACCTCGGCGGTGGTGACCCACTCGGGCGTACCCGGCGGCACGTTCTTGGTGAAGAAGACCTGCCCGTCCGGCCCGTCCGGGTAGCGCAGGAAGGACACCGCCCGGTCATGGAGGTGGGGGAGCAGCGCCTCGGCGGCGGTGGCGTAGTAGTGCAGCAGCTCGCCCTTGGTGAAGCCGGTCGCCGGATACAGCACCTTGTCCAGGTTGCTGAGCGCGACCCGGCGCCCCTCCACCTCTGTGATCGGCGTCATACCATGAGAATCCCATGGAATAGCCTCTGATCATCTGAAAACAGCTGATATCAGGACGATGTTGATCGGAAAGGTGCTGCACGTGCGATCCATCTGGAACGGTGCCATCTCCTTCGGCCTCGTCAGCATCCCGATCAAGCTGGTGAACGCCACCGAGAGTCATTCGATCTCCTTCCGCCAGATCCACACCGAGGACGGCGGCCGCATCCGCTACCGCAAGGTCTGCGAGTTGGAGGACCGCGAGGTGAGCCAGGACGAGATCGGCAAGGGGTACGAGGACGCGGACGGCACGATCGTCCAGATCACCGACGAGGACCTGGCCCACCTCCCGATCCCCACCGCCCGGACGATCGACATCGTCGCCTTCGTCCCGGCCGACCGGATCGACCCGCTCCAGATGGACGCGTCGTACTACCTCCAGGCCGGCGGCGCCCCGGCCGCGAAGCCGTACATCCTCCTGCGGGAGGCGCTGAAGCGCAGCAACAAGGTCGCCATCGCGAAGTACGCCCTGCGCGGCCGCGAGCGCCTGGGCATGCTCCGCGTGGTGGGCGACGCGATCGCCATGCACGGTCTGCTGTGGCCGGACGAGGTCCGCGCGCCCGAGGGCGTGGCCCCCGACGTGGACGTCACGGTCCGCGACAAGGAACTCGATCTCGCGGACGCCCTGATGGACACCCTCGGCGAGGTCGACCTGGCGGACCTGCACGACGAGTACCGCGAGGCCCTGGAGGAGGTCATCGCCGCGAAGGCGGCCGGCGAGGCACCCCCCGAGGCCCCGGCCCCCGCGGCGGCCGGCAAGGTGCTCGACCTGATGGCGGCCCTGGAGAAGAGCGTGCGCGCCGCGAAGGAGTCCCGGGGCGAGGCGGCGGAGCCGGACGCGGCGGCGGAGGCCGAGGTCAGACCGTTGTCCCAGCGCCGTACGACCACCCGTGCCACTCCGAAGGAGACGGGCGGCAAGAAATCGACGTCCGCGGCGAAGAAGGCGGCGGCGAAGAAGGCGACCGCCTCCACGAGCAAGTCGACGGCGAAGTCCACGACGAAGTCGACGAGCAGGGCTGCGGGGAAGTCCGGCGCCGGGGCGGGCACGGGATCCGCGTCCGCTGCCAAGAGCGTGTCCAAGAAGGCGACGACGGCGAAGAAGGCGACGGCGAGCAAGGCGACGGCGGGCAAGACGACGGCGAGCAAGACGACGGCGAAGAAGGCGACGCCTCGCAAGCGGACGGCCTGACGTCCGGATGCGGACCGGCTCCGGTCGGCTGATCATGAGAGGCGTGGCGTCCGAGCATCCGGGACGGTCCACAATCCGCCGCGGGCGGGCGCGATCCGGTCCGGCCCCAGTCGGCTTCACCCCATCCCTCTGGGCCGGAAACCCCTGATCGCTCCGCCCGCGACGGACGTCGACGCGACCTCCTTCGCGCTAGCCCCCAAGCAATATCTGCGTCCCGGTCCCCCCGGAGCGACCGGAGCGACCGGAGCAACCGGGGCGAGCACGGGACGGAGGCTGCACGCCCCCTCCGCGACGCGCCCCGCGGGGCTCGCGTATTCGTCGCCGTCCTCCGCGTATTCGTCGTCCTGCGCGTACTCGCCGTCCTGCGCGTACTCCACGGCCTCCGCCTGCTTCGCGTCGGAGGCCGCCGGGTCCTCGCAGCCGCTGCCCACGACCACGTCGGCCACGGCCGGCTTGCGCAGCAGGAGCAGCGCGGCGTCGTCGTGCAGCCGACCGCCCACGTGGGCCAGCAGATCGTCGTGCAGCGCGGTCAGGGTGCGCCCCGGCTCTTCGCAGACGTGCCGGGCCAGCCCCGAGGCGAGCGGGTAGAACTCACGGCCGTGATCGCGGGCCTCGGTGACCCCGTCCGTGTAGAGGAGCAGCTGGTCCCCGTCGGAGAAGGGCAGTATCTGCAGACGCGGGACCTCGCCGGACAGGGCGCGCAGCCCGAGCGGCGGGGCGGGACGGGTCGGCTCGACGGGCACGACATCGGAGCCGCGCACCAGCAGCGGGGGCGCGTGGCCGCAGTTGACCATCTCCAGCCGCCCCGGACTGGGGTACCCGGCGACCACGGCGGTGACGAAGTCGTCGGGGCCGAGGTTACGGGCGAGGCTGCGCTCGATCCGGTCGATGACGGCGAGAAGATCGGGCTCGTCGTAGGCGGCCTCGCGGAAGATGCCGAGCACGAGGGCGGCGGTGCTCACGGCGGGCAGTCCCTTGCCGCGCACGTCGCCGACGATCAGCCGGACGCCGTACGGGGTGGCGACCAGCGCGTACAGGTCGCCGCCGATGCGGGCCTCCGCCGCGGCGGCGCTGTAGCGGACGGCCACCTGGAAGGGGCCGACGGCCGCCGGTACGGGCTTGAGGAGCGCGTGCTGAGCGGCCTCCGCGACGGACCGGACGGCGGCGAGCACCCGCTCGCGGCGCCGGCGCAGCATGCCGGCCAAAGTGCTCGCCAGGGTGACGGCCACGAGGGCGGCCACCAGGACCGCCAGATTGCTGCCAGGAGCGTTGTCACGGATGCCGATCACGGCGCCCAGCGCCGCGGCGAGCAGCCCGACGCAGAGGACTCCGCGCGGCCCGTTGGTGGTGGCGGCCAGCGCCGGACCGGCGGCGAGCAGCGGCATCCAGGTCATCCCCGTACCGGAGACGATGTCGACGACCACGACGACGGAGACGATCAGCACCGGAAGCACAGGCATACCGGCCGCCAGCTGGGCGGCGGTGCGTTTCCGGGCCGCCGCACAGGCGCGCGCCGACGCGATGTTCGTACCTGCTCGCTTGCCGAACGGCTGTATCAGTGGGCCGTGGCCACCGTGGTCTCGGTCCTTGCTCATGTCTGGTCCGCAGTCCTCACCTGTGCGCGGGCGATGCGCTCCGAAATGTCCGATAAATTCAGGTAAGAGGTTCGCGGCGACTCTCTCAAGGAGAGGATTTTCAAATAATGAGCAGCAGGCCTCTGACCAGGTGTTTTTTTGCTCACCCGGTGAGCGAAAGGCTCCTGGTCACGCGGTTCGCGGTCGAGATCAGCCGCAACCGGACCTCCTCCAGCCGCGAGGCCCGGTCGGCGCGCAGGGAGACACCGAGCGAGCCGAGGGTGTCTCCGCGGTACACGGGTACGGCGACGCAGACGGTGCCCAGGGAGTACTCCTCCAGGTCGGTGACCGCCGGGGCGAGGGGCTCGGTTTCGAGCCGCCGGAGCAGTTCCGGACGATCGGTGATGGTCCGCGGGGTGAGGTCGGCGAGGGAGTGCCGGGAGAGGTAGTCCTGGCGGGCGTCCTCGTCCAGCTCGCGCAGCACGGACTTGCCGAGCGCGGTGGCGTGCGCGGCGTCCTCGAACCCGACCCACAGATCGACGCGGGGAGTGCGGGGACCGTCGACGATCTCGGCGACCCGGATCTCGCCCTCCTCGTAGAAGGTCAGATAGGCGGCGGTCGAGAGTTCGTCCCGCAGCGCGGCGAGCGTCGGCCGCACCCGGCTGAGCAACGTCTGCCCCTGCCCGGCGGCGTGCAGCGTCTGCACCTTGTCCCCCAGGACGAACCCGCCGTCGTTCAGCTTCCGCACATACCCGTCGTGCACCAGCGTGCGCAGCAGGTGATAGGCGGTGGCCAGCGGCAGCCCG
Organism: Streptomyces sp. NPDC054794; assembly: GCF_053611585.1. Lineage (NCBI taxonomy): Bacteria > Bacillati > Actinomycetota > Actinomycetes > Kitasatosporales > Streptomycetaceae > Streptomyces > Streptomyces sp. NPDC054794. The sequence continues at coordinate 185,789 of NZ_JBSHAQ010000006.1, forward strand.
GTCTCCCGCGCCAGCTGCTTGGCCGGCGACCCGTTCTCATGCGCGCTCACCGCCTCCAGCAACCGAAAGGCCCGCTGCACGGAGCTGATGAGCGTGGGCCCGGAGTGAGCACCCATAGAGTCAGGGTGCGCCGGGCCCCGGCCACAGGCAAGACAGACGGGGTGAGCTGGGCGGATGCCCGACGCGGGGCGCGCCGCACGACTTGCTCGTACCTCTGGGGCGACTTACCTCGCCGAGGCATGGGAGCCTGCGGTCTGTAACCGCTCGATAACGACCGGTGTGCCCGTCGGGACGTAGCTCTATATTCCGATCATCTCGTATCGGAAGACCTGAAGAGCGATCTACGAGGACAGAATGAGTGGATCAACCGGCCCTGGGTTTTGGGCTCTTCAACGGCAGGCCTGGGGAACTCTCCCTCGAAGAATCGTTCGACTGTACAGGGCGCGCTTACGTGCCAGCCTGCTGGTGACGGTTGCGGCGCTGGTGACCATTGCACTGGGTGTTCTTGGTCTCCGGGGTTACATCAACGGATGGCTCCATGAAGATGATATTCGTATTACGTCCCTCGATGACAGCAAGGACGTGCCTGTCGCTCGGTGCTTGCGCACGTTACGAGGCGTGGGGCAGGTGTCGGAAGGTCACCACCTTTGGATTGCGGTGCAATTCCCGAGAGATGATGACCGAATCGTCTTCGCGCTTGAAGCGGAGCGACACAACGGCAAGTGGCGCGCTGATGATCTGGACATCGGCGGGGAGGACGGCGGAGGCCAGACTTACACGATTGCCGCGGTCGACGTCGATGCGCAAACCAATCGGATGCTCACCACAGCAAAAGTCAATTTGGACGGCACTACTGGTAGGACTCTTCCCCCCGGGGAAGACCTCTGGCGATTGTCGTTCTTGACGTACCCCTCCGGCGCTCGTCCCCGAGCCGATGTCAGTGTCACGCGGAGTACCACGGAACGGCTCTCGTGCGACCAGGCATCTGGGGCCGGCGGTTGACGCGGACCGATGGGGTTGCCGCAGTCCACAGCTCCTCCGCAGCTCCGGAGCGGCACGATCGCCGGGGGGTGAGGGCGCGGGAGGTAAGCCGCGACCGCCCGGCGCCCATCCCGCCGGTCCTGATCGCCATCTCCGGGTGCACCTGAAGGCGTTCAGCACGGCTGAACGCCTGGGTGCCCATCGCCGAGGTGGCCTGCCCGGCGGGTGCAGCATGTGGCATAACGTTCTGCATGGTCACTTCACTGCGCCCGTCCTGGCGGCACTGCGCTCTCGGCGCCGACTCCGCCGATCCGGTGGGATGCCGAGGCATCAAAATACCCGGACACGACTCCTGTCTGACGCACCTCGGCTCCGCTGATCGTGCCGGCTATCTGGCCGCTCTGCGCCCTGGCACCGATCTCGACGTCCGCGGTACATCGTTATCCTCGCCGCTGCTCGATGACCTGCTCGACGCCGTGCGTGACCCCGGCGCCGACGACCGTCCCGTTCTTGGGACGACCAGGTTCGACCATGTCGCCTTCGGTGGAACCGCCAAGTTCGACGGTGTCCACTTCCGTGGCGATGTCCGTTTCAAAAATGCGGTGTTCACCGGTGACGCCTGGTTCGAGGGGACTACCTTCTTCGGATCGGCTCGCTTCAGCAACACGCAGTTCGAGGGGGACGCCCAGTTCAACCGGGCGCACTTTCATGACGCGGCCCGCTTCCACGAGACGGTCTTCCGCAGGGGCGCTGGTTTCGGCGGGGTGCGTTTCGACGATGACGCGCTCTTCGCCGAAGTTTCCTTCTCCGGAAATTCCAACTTCCACCACGCGAGCTTCGGCAGCACCTCCCGGTTCGTCAACACCACTTTCTGCGGCGGCGCGTCCTTCGCTGAGGCGTCCTTCATCGGGAGCGCCGGATTTCCAGGGGCGAGGTTTTCTGGCGCAGCCGGATTCAACCAAGCTCAGTTTGCGGCCGATGCCGACTTCGGGGGGGTCATCTTCGCCGAGGACGCGAACTTTCAGTGCGTAGTCTTCGACGGTGCCGCCGAGTTCAGTGAGGCGGCGTTCTCGGGCAAGACCTGGTTCGAAGAGGGGACCTTCACCCAAGTCGCCGGGTTCGGCGGCGCAACCTTCTCCGGCGACACGATGTTCGGGAAGACGATATTCCATGCAATCGCGGCATTCGACCGAGCGCGGTTCGGCGCAACGGCTGCCTTCGACCGGGCGCGTTTCGAGGCCGCGGCCGACTTCTCCGCGGCACGATGCCTCGGCGACGCCTCGTTCAACGCGGCGGAATTCCAGGCTGTGCGTGCCTTCGGGCCTGTGACCTGTACCGGCAGGCTCAACCTCGACCAGGCCACCTTCACCGCACCGGTCACCGTACAGGCCGGCGCCGTACAACTGTCCTGTGTCGGGACACGATTCGAGGGGCCGACCACACTGCGGGTCCGCTTCGCCGCAGTGGATCTGTCCGAGGCGGTACTGACCCAGCCGATCTTGGTGACCTCCACTCGCCAGACGCAACTGGAACCTGGCGAGGCACTGTTGGCCTTCGGTCGCGAGGTAACCGCTTCGGTGATCTCCATACACCGGGTGGACGCCGCGCTGCTGATGCTGAGCGACATCGACCTCAGCCGCTGCGTCTTCGTCGGCGCCCACCACTTGGACCAACTGCGCCTGGCGGGCGAGTACGACTTCGCCGGCCCGCCGCCCGGCCTGCGTTGGGGACTACCGGTGCCGGTGCGCTGGACCGCCCGCCAGGTGCTCGCCGAGGAGCATCACTGGCGCAGCCTTGCCCTCCACCGGCCCGCCGCTCGCGAGGGCTGGATACCCGGCCCGCAGGGCATCGCCCCCGACCCTGCCCCGGTGCCCGGACCGGCCACGTTGACAGTGCTGTACCGGCAACTGCGTAAGGCCTTCGAAGACGGGAAGGACGAACCCGGCGCCGCCGACTTCTACTACGGCGAGATGGAGATGCGCCGACACGACCGCCGCCGCACCCACCGCGCGGAACGCAGCTTGCTGCACGCCTACTGGCTGTTGTCCGGATACGGATTGCGCGCCTCCCGCTCCCTTGGCTGGCTCATCGGGACAATGACCGCCACCATCCTGGCCCTGATGCTGTGGGGACTTCCCAACGCCGATGCCCAGTCTTTGATCACCGGCACTCAGCCCCCGGCCGGGCAGCATGTCGCGCTCACCGTCGAAAGCCCCGACCCGACCCTGACCGGGTCCCTGGCAGACCGGATATCCGGCAATCGTGCCGAGCAGGCGCTTCGGGTTGTCCTCAACTCCGTTGTCTTCCGCTCCAGCGGGCAGGGCCTCACCACGGCCGGCACTTATATCGAGATGACCAGCCGCTTCGCCGAACCCACCCTCTTGGCCCTGGCCGTCCTCGCCGTCCGCAGCCGCGTGAAGCGATGACTTGCCCGAACGGAAACATGCGCCCCCGGGCGCCCCGAGTGTCCGCGAGACGGACCGGTCGCCGCGCCGAAGCCGTTCAGATCGACGAGAAGAGAGGCGCGATTCCGAGAGCGGCCTGGTGGCCCTCTGGATTCGGCGCATCTCGCCGGCCGTGCGGATACCGTCAACGGACTTCAGCAGAGCGCGCTGCTACCTGAGCGCGGGCGGTTTCGAGTGCGCTCACGGCGCCTTTCGAGCGGCGAAGATGGCACCGCCATGCGCGGCCAAAGCTCGGATCAGCCCACAACCGCCAGCGATCAAGGCTGCCAGTCCCTCATCCATCGATCGTCCTCACCTGCTGGCTCGGCAGCGCCTTACGGTTGTCGAGAGTGCTTCGCAGGTGTCTCGCGCACGGTGAGGGACAACGAGAAGGGGCGGGAGCCAGTGAGACTGACTCCCGCCCTCTGCTGTCGGCATCCGCCCTGGCCAGCGCTGATTCGAACCTGCGCACACGGCTCCTACGCCCTTTGAGTGGTCGGCTTCGTCGACGGCCTGCAACACCCCGGGTGTCCCTCCTTGACCGGACGGCCCGGCCGTCGCAAGTCAGTGGGACTGCGACGGGGGCCACTGACCGCGGGACAGGTCGTGGTCGAGCAGTCGGTCGCTGACATCGCCCTTGTAGAAGAGGTCCGAGCCGAACTCGTCACCGAAGTGCTCCGCCAGTAAGGACGAGAACAGCAGGGCGGCTGACTGTGGCCGGTGGTTCATGACCAGCTGACTGGTCTCGCCCGCCTCGTTGAAGTACACGACGACGAAGTTGTAAATCTCGATTCCACCCGGACGGTAGGTCTCGCTGCCACGAATGGTTGAGCGATAGTCCTCCAGGAAGAGCTCGCCGCGCTTGCCGAAGAAGCGGAAGTCCTGGAAAGCGTAGTTGCTTCGAGCGAAGCTAAGCAGCTTCCCTACCTTTTCCTTGCCGATCACTTCACCGTTGGCGAAATTGCCCTGGAGGATGACGTCGTCGGCGAGATTGTCGAGCCACTCTGGGTAGTAGTCCAGGTGCGGCGCCTGGTTCTTCAGCTTGCCGGTGGGCTCGTTCGGTGTGGTCATAACAGTCGTCTTCTCGTTCCTAGTTTTGATTCGGCGTGTTCCCGAGTTCGGGACGTCCGGAGGTTTGGGATTCACCAGCACGGCAAACACCTTGCGCTTTTCCTCCGGCTTCGATGTGGCCCCAGCAAGCAGTCCTGTTTCGAGCAGTTCCTCCGATGAAAAGAATCGTTGACCGTAACGGTTACTGTCCAACGAAAGTCAGAGACTGCACTTATCTCACGGAGAGATAAGTGGGGGCTCTCTGAGAGACACCGTCGCACCGTGCCGATCACCGAACTGGCCGGCCTGGCCTGGACTTCGTCGATTTCCCCGTGAGCTATGGCATCCGGACCGTTGCCGATCAGGCCTTCGCTGCCGCCTCCGTGACCCGTCGCGTCGCCCTCGAGATCACCGACGTCCCCACCGGCGTGGCCTTCGTCCGCAACGGCCTGGGCGTGGCGCTATTGCCACGGCCTGCCCTCGCCGAGGCGGAGGACGTCGCCACGCTGACCATCGACGACGCCGACACGGACTGGCCGTTTTCCCTCGCAGTTCTGTCCGAGCGCACACCCAGTCGTGCGGCACGTGCCCTGATCGCGATAACGCACGAGTTCCTCATCTGGCGAGGATGAGCATCGCCTCGGAGTGTTCAGACGGGGTTTTGTAGTCGCGCATGGTTGACCTTGTGGACGATCCGGATGTCTTGCGAGCGCGTAGGGATGGGGAAAGTGCTGAGGTCCGGTAGCACGTGGTCGGTGTAGCGGCTTTGGGCAGGAACTGCCATGGGCAAGAGATCGGGGCCCATAAACTGGCCGCGAATCGGGCTGGCTCCTTGCCTGCCCGAAATGGCCCGATATGGGGCAGGTCCGATCGTCCGAATGGGCCAGCGAGCTGCCGTGTTGGACCAAGATCCCGTCCACGGCCTCCGACATGGAGCCGCTTCGAGCGGCATACACCTGCACAAACAAGAAGACCCCGGCCTCAGCGTTTCCGCTGGTGACGGGGTCTTTGGGCACCTCGTACAAGGTGCCCCCGGCAGGATTCGAACCTGCGCACACGGCTCCGGAGGCCGTTGCTCTATCCCCTGAGCTACGGGGGCGTGTCGGTTGGAGCTGTTTGCTCGCGGCGACGGATAGAACACTACCAGCTCCTTCGGGGTGATCAGGAACGGGTTTCGGTGGTGGGGCGGGAGCGGGTCGCTCGCAGGGGGTGGAAGTGGGGAAAACCCGGACGCGGTGGCCGGTCTGGACCTACTCTCGACTTGTGCCGGGCGCGTCGGGTCGGGTGCTTGTTGTGGACGACAACAAGGTCATCCGGCAGCTGATCAGGGTCAACCTTGAGCTGGAGGGTCTTGAGGTCGTGACCGCGGCCGATGGTGCCGAGTGTCTGGATGTGGTGCATGAGGTACGGCCCGATGTCGTGACGCTGGACGTCGTCATGCCCCGGTTGGACGGGCTCCGGACCGCCGCTCGTCTGCGTGCCGATCCCCTGACCCGCCACCTTCCCCTTGCCATCGTCAGCGCCTGCACGCAGCACGAGGTCGAGAGCGGCCTCGACGCCGGCGTCGACGCCTTCCTTGCCAAGCCCTTCGAGCCCGCCGAACTCGTCCGCCTTGTTCGTGACTTGATTGAACGAGGGAAGGCGGGGGAGGGGAGTGCGTTGGTCGAGCCCCTAGGTGCAGAAGGTGCCAGGGGCGGGGGTGACGGTGTCGCCCTCGAGGGTGTTCGCGCATCTGGCGGCGACGCTGAGCGCTCAGCCGAGCGTGCTGGTCGGTCCGGCGCTTGATTCGTCGATGCGTTGATCCTGATCCGTGGATCCGTAGACCCGTGGATCCGTGGACCCGTTCGGGTTCGGCCGCGGTCGGCTTCGGGAGTTTCGGCAGGCCTTCGGCTGATTCTGAAAGTTCCGGGCGCGGCGCGTTCCAGGGGACCCCTCCCAGGCGTTGCCGTTGGTGGCCGAGTCCCTCGAGTTCTCGGCTTCGCTCGAACAATGGGGACCTCAATCGCGTCGATGCCCTCCGCCGGCCTATAGCCGCACGCTTCCCCATGCTCTCGACTCCGCTCAAGCAGGGCGCACCCCCACGCCCCCACTCACCCGCGCCGCATCCGCGCCATCGACCGACTCCGCCCTGATCCGCCGGACAGGCCCCGACCCCCTACCCCTCAACCCCACCCCGTCCACATTCCGGACCTTCCCCAAACCAGGTCGCATACCCACCCCCCTCCTCCCCTACGCTTGTCCCGTGACCCCCGCAGAGCTCTCCCGCACCGTGCTGTTTGCGGTGCGTTGTGCTGTGGATGGCGGGGAACTGGGCGTGGCCGTGCCGGAGCGGGTCGTGGTGACGCCTCCGGGGCCCGGAGGGTGTGGGGACTTCGCGACCAACGTCGCGTTGCAGCTCGCCGGACCGGCAGGGCAGCCCGCGCAGCGCGTCGCCGAGATTCTGCTGCCGCATCTCGTGCGGGCCGAGGGAGTCGGTGACGTCGTCGTCACCGGGCCGGGGTTCATCAACATCAGCCTCGTACGCGGCAGCGACACCGTCGCCGGCCTCGTTCGGGAGATCCGTGAGCGGGGGGCGGCCTACGGGCACGGTGATGCCCTCGCGGGGCAGGTCGTCGAGTTGCGGGTGCCGTACGAGGCCCGTGCCGAGGTCGTCGCCGACGCGGTCGCGCGGATCGTGGCCACCCAGGGTGGGCGCGTGGAGATCGACCATCGCGAGCCCGTCAATCTGCGGCCCGTCCCGGCGCCGGAGGACCCCGCCCCGCTCGGGCCCGACGCCGCCCGCTGGGCCCTGCTGCATCCCGCACCGCACGACCGTCCTCGGATCACCGCCGATCACCTGGTCCAGCGCGAGGGCAATCCCCTCTTCCGTATCCGGTACGCCCATGCCCGCACCCGGGCCCTGAGCCGCAACGCCGCCCGCCTGGGCTTCACAGCCGAACCGGGCGAAATCAACGGCACAGGCGAAATCGACGGCCTCGCCAACACCAGCGGTATCACCACCAACACCGGTGGCATCACCAACACCGATGGCACCAGCAACGCCATGGACATCGGCCCCACAGGCAACAGCAGCGACATCCGTGCTACGCCCCACTTCCGCGCCGTCAACCCCGACATCCACCCCCTCCTCACCGCCCTCGCCGACCACCCCCGCATCCTCACCGCCGCCGCCACCCACCGTGCCCCGGACCGGCTTGCCCGGCAGCTCGTCGTCGTCGCCGATGCCGTGCTGCCGTTTCTGCCCAGCGTGCTGCCGCACGGTGAGGAGAAACCCTCGGCCGCCCACCGTGCCCGGCTCGCCCTCGCCGAAGCCGCCGGGACGGTGCTGGCCGGCGGCCTGTCCCTGCTCGGCATCGACGCACCCGAACATCTCTGAGGGCCGGGACAAGGTCTTCAGGCAGAGACAGAGAGTCTGAGAGTCACCGTCATGAGCCGTTCCGCACATCCCGCCGGGCCCCGCCACGCCGACGTCCTGCCCGAGGGGCACTATTCGGCGCCGCCCGCCGACCTCAACGCCCTCGACGCCAAGGTGTGGTCCCAGACCGTCAGCCGTGACGCGGACGGAGTCGTCACCGTCGGCGGCATCGACGTCAAGGAGCTCGCGGAGGAGTTCGGAACCCCGGCCTACGTGCTCGACGAGGCCGACTTCCGCGCCCGGGCGCGGGCCTGGCGCACCGCCTTCGGTCAGGACGCCGACGTCTTCTACGCCGGCAAGGCGTTCCTCTCCCGTGCCGTCGTGCGGTGGCTGGACGAGGAAGGGCTCAATCTCGACGTCTGTTCCGGCGGAGAGCTCGCCACCGCCCTGTCCGCCGGGATGCCGGCCGACCGCATCGCCTTCCACGGCAACAACAAGTCCATGGCCGAGATCGAGCGGGCCATCGAGGCCGGCGTCGGACGGATCGTGCTCGACTCCTTCCAGGAGATCGTGCGGGTCGCCCACCTCGCGCAGTCCCTCGGGAAGCGGCAGCGGGTGCAGATCCGGATCACGGTCGGCGTCGAGGCCCACACCCACGAGTTCATCGCCACCGCCCACGAGGACCAGAAGTTCGGGATTCCGCTCGTCGGGGGGCAGGCGGCGGAGGCCGTGCGGCGCGCCCTCCAGCTCGACGGGCTGGAGCTGATCGGGATCCACTCGCACATCGGGTCGCAGATCTTCGACATGTCCGGGTTCGAGGTCGCCGCCCACCGGGTGGTCGGCCTGCTCAAGGACATCCGCGACGAGCACGGGGTCGAGCTGCCCGAGATCGACCTCGGTGGCGGGCTCGGCATCGCCTACACCAGTGACGACGATCCGCGTGAGCCGCACGAGATCGCCAAGGCGCTCACCGAGATCGTCACGCGGGAGTGCGAGGCGGCCCGGCTGCGGACCCCGCGCATCTCCGTCGAGCCCGGCCGCGCCATCGTCGGGCCCACCGCCTTCACGCTGTACGAGGTCGGCACCGTCAAGCCGCTCGACGGGCTGCGTACGTACGTCTCCGTCGACGGCGGCATGTCGGACAACATCCGCACGGCGCTGTACGACGCCGAGTACAGCGTCGCTCTCGTCTCCCGCACCTCCGACGCCCGGCCGATGCTCGTGCGTGTCGTCGGCAAGCACTGCGAGAGCGGGGACATCGTGGTCAAGGACGCCTTCCTGCCCGCCGACCTGGCGCCGGGCGACCTCATCGCGGTCCCGGCCACCGGGGCGTACTGCCGGTCCATGGCCAGCAACTACAACCACGTGCTCCGGCCCCCGGTCGTCGCGGTCGGCGACGGCGAGGCCCGGGTGATCGTCCGGCGCGAGACGGAGGAGGACCTCCTGCGTCTCGACGTCGGGTGAGAGCGGCAGGTGAGAGCGCCCGAGCGACCGTGTCGGCCGGGTGCCCGCAGCGGGGCCGGAAGATCTCCGGTTTTCCTGTCCCGGCAAAATGAAATAGACGTCTCACGATCCGGACCAAGGGTAGAAACTGCCGTCCGGTGAGTGAGACTGGTCCAACCGTAGACGGTATGAGGAAACGAGGTCGGATGATGCGTACGCGTCCGCTGAAGGTGGCGCTGCTGGGCTGTGGGGTTGTCGGCTCAGAGGTGGCGCGCATCATGACGACGCACGCGGACGACCTCGCCGCCCGCATCGGGGCGCCGGTGGAGCTGGCGGGCGTCGCCGTCCGCCGCCCGTCCAAGGTGCGCGAGGGCATCGACCCGAACCTCGTCACCACCGATGCCACCGCCCTCGTCAAACGCGGAGACATCGACGTCGTGGTGGAGGTCATCGGCGGGATCGAGCCCGCGCGGGCCCTCATCACCACCGCCTTCGAGCACGGCGCCTCCGTGGTCTCCGCCAACAAGGCGCTGCTCGCCCAGGACGGGGCCGCCCTGCACGCGGTGGCGGAGGAGCACGGCAGGGACCTCTACTACGAGGCCGCCGTCGCCGGCGCCATCCCGCTGATCCGCCCGCTGCGCGAGTCCCTCGCCGGCGACAAGGTCAACCGGGTGCTGGGCATCGTCAACGGCACGACCAACTTCATCCTCGACAAGATGGACTCCACGGGCGCCGGCTATCAGGAGGCGCTCGACGAGGCCACCGCGCTCGGGTACGCGGAGGCCGACCCCACCGCCGACGTCGAGGGCTTCGACGCCGCAGCCAAGGCCGCCATCCTCGCGGGCATCGCCTTCCACACGCGCGTGCGTCTCGACGACGTCTACCGCGAGGGCATGACCGAGGTGACGGCGGCCGACTTCGCCTCCGCCAAGGAGATGGGGTGCACCATCAAGCTGCTCGCCATCTGCGAGCGGGCGGCGGACGGCGGCTCCGTCACCGCGCGCGTGCACCCCGCGATGATTCCGCTCAGCCACCCGCTCGCCTCCGTGCGCGGCGCGTACAACGCGGTGTTCGTCGAGTCCGACGCGTCCGGCCAGCTCATGTTCTACGGCCCCGGCGCCGGCGGTTCCCCCACGGCCTCCGCCGTGCTCGGTGACCTCGTCGCCGTCTGCCGCAACCGGCTCAACGGCGCGACGGGGCCCGGCGAGTCGGCGTACGCAGCCCTGCCCGTCTCGCCCATGGGCGACGTCGTCACGCGGTACCACATCAGCCTCGACGTCGCCGACAAACCGGGTGTTCTCGCCCAGGTAGCGACCGTGTTCGCCGAGCACGGTGTGTCCATCGATACGGTTCGGCAGCAGGGGAAGGACGGCGAGGCCTCCCTCGTCGTCGTCACCCACCGCGCCTCCGACGCCTCCCTCACCGGGACCGTCGCGGCGCTGCGCAAGCTCGACACCGTGCGGGGTGTCGCCAGCATCATGCGGGTTGAAGGAGAGTAAGCAGCAATGACCCACCAGTGGCGCGGAATCATCGAGGAGTACCGGGACCGGCTGCCGGTATCCGACACCACGCCTGTCGTGACGCTCCGTGAGGGCGGCACGCCCCTCGTGCCCGCGCAGGTGCTCTCCGAGCGCACGGGCTGCGAGGTCCACCTCAAGGTGGAGGGCGCGAACCCGACCGGGTCCTTCAAGGACCGCGGTATGACCATGGCCATCAGCAAGGCCAAGGAGGAAGGCGCGAAGGCGGTCATCTGCGCCTCCACCGGCAACACCTCCGCCTCGGCGGCCGCGTACGCGGTGCGCGCGGGCATGGTCTCGGCCGTGCTCGTCCCGCAGGGCAAGATCGCGCTCGGCAAGATGGGCCAGGCCCTCGTGCACGGCGCGAAGATCCTCCAGGTCGACGGCAACTTCGACGACTGCCTCACGCTCGCCCGCAATCTGAGCGACAACTACCCGGTGGCGCTGGTCAATTCGGTCAACCCGGTCCGCATCGAGGGGCAGAAGACGGCTGCCTTCGAGATCGTGGACATGCTCGGCGACGCCCCCGACATCCATGTCCTGCCGGTCGGCAACGCGGGCAACATCACCGCGTACTGGCGGGGGTACCGGGAGTACGCCGCCGACGGCGTGTCCTCCAAGACCCCCCGCATGTGGGGCTTCCAGGCCTCCGGCAGTGCCCCGATCGTGCGCGGCGAGGTCGTCAAGGACCCGTCGACCATCGCCACCGCGATCCGCATCGGCAACCCCGCCTCCTGGCAGTACGCCCTGGCGGCGCGGGACGAGTCGGGCGGTCTCATCGACGAGGTGACGGACCGTGAAATCCTGCGCGCCTACCGCCTGTTGGCCGCGCAGGAGGGTGTCTTCGTGGAGCCCGCCTCGGCCGCGTCCGTGGCCGGCCTGCTGAAGGCCGCCGAGCAGGGCAAGGTCGATCCGGGCCAGCGGATCGTGTGCACGGTCACCGGCAACGGCCTCAAGGACCCGGACTGGGCCGTCGCGGGCGCCCCGCAGCCGGTCACCGTCCCGGTCGACGCGGCCTCCGCGGCCGTACGCCTCGGCCTCGCCTGAGAGGCCCCGGCCGGGGTCCGTTGGGACGCTGCCACAGGCTCGTTCGGACCCCGTCACAGGGCCGCTCGGACCCCGTCACAGGGCCGCTCGGACCCTGCCACAGGGCCGCTCGGCCCCTGCCGCGGCGACGCTCCGGCCCGTGCTCGGCGCACACCCCCGCGAGCAACCGGGCGACTCCCCATGGCGTCTTCACACAGGGACCCGTAAGAGGGGTGCACAGGGGGCATACGACACGCATCGTGCGCCTCCTGTGCGCCCTATGTCGCCACAGAACCTTCCTTCGATAGGCTGTACTGAACCCGCCCGCCGCATATGCCTTCGCATATGGCAGGGTGCCGCGCCGTTTCCGCGGCCTGAGGGCCCTCACGTACGCATCGAATGTCATTCGACAATCACGCAGCTCAAGGAGAGTCATCGAGCGATGGCCGGTCCAGCCTTCCGCGCCGCCGCCGTCCGGGTGCGCGTCCCCGCCACCAGCGCCAACCTCGGCCCGGGCTTCGACGCCCTCGGCCTCGCGCTGGGGCTCTACGACGACGTGGTCGTCCGGGTGGCCGACTCCGGGCTGCACGTCGACATCGCCGGTGAGGGCAGTGGGACGCTGCCGCGAGACGAAAGTCACCTGCTCGTACGCTCTCTGCGCACCGCCTTCGATCTGCTGGGCGGGCAGCCCCGTGGCCTGGAAATCGTCTGCGCCAACCGCATTCCGCACGGCCGTGGCCTGGGTTCCTCCTCCGCCGCCATTTGCGCCGGAATCGTCGCCGCGCGCGCGGTGACCATAGGCGGGGAGGCGCGGCTCGACGACGCGGCCCTGCTGGAACTCGCCACCGAGATCGAGGGCCACCCCGACAACGTCGCGGCCTGTCTGCTGGGCGGATTCACCCTCTCCTGGATGGAGGCCGGTTCCGCCCGGGCCATCAGGATGGAGCCCTCCGATTCCATCGTTCCGGTGGTTTTCGTGCCCGGAAAACCGGTCCTGACGGAGACCGCGCGCGGTCTGCTGCCGCGCACCGTGCCGCACGTCGACGCCGCCGCTAACGCGGGCCGTGCCGCCCTGCTCGTCGAGGCCCTGACCAGGCGCCCCGAGCTGCTGCTGCCCGCCACCGAGGACCGTCTCCACCAGGAGTACCGCGCCCCCGCCATGCCGGAGAGCGCAGCACTGGTGGAGCGGCTGCGCGCCGACGGGATCCCCGCCGTGATCTCCGGCGCCGGACCCACCGTCATGGCGCTTGCCGACGCCGGCACCGCCGACAAGGTGGAGGCCCTGGCCGGGGCGGACTGGGCCGCCAACCGGCTGAGCCTCGACGCACTGGGAGCGAGCGTGCTGCCGCTTGCGACCTGACACACGGTTGCCGGATTTGGAGAGGGGGAATGTTTGTTGGATCCGGTAGTGTTAATCTCAAGTCTGCACCCGACCCCACCATGGCGAGGTGCCTCGTGTCCCCGTCCGGGACAGACATTCTTCCGGGAGTCTCCCAAGCCACTCTGTGTTCCGTACGTCGTACCTGGGCAGTACGCCGTATGCGGGTACTGAGCGGGCCGCTGGGCACGCTCCGGAATCGGTGCGACCACGCCACGTGACACTGGGTGCCACGGCTCAAGGAAGCGCCATCACCAGATATCCCTTCCGCCGCTTAGGCGGACCACCGCCCCGGCTTGGTCACAACAAGGACCGAAGCCGGACAGCACAACCGGTCGCCGAGCCAGACAGGCCGACGTCCGCTCCAGGGAAGGACCCTTCGTGAGCGACACCACCGATCTGATGGGCGCACGTGTCGAGGAGACCGCTGCCGCGCCCGCCACGGACGCCTCCGCGCCTGCCACCGGTGCCGGCTCCCGGCGGCGCCGCGGTACCGGCCTCGAGGGCATGGTGCTGGCCGAGCTGCAGCAGGTCGCATCCGGCCTCGGTATCAGGGGCACCGCGCGCATGCGCAAGAGCCAGCTGATCGAGGTCATCAAGGAGGCGCAGGCGGGCGGCGGCGCCCCGGCCGCGAAGGCCGAGGAAGCCACCGAGACCAAGCCCAAGCGCCGTGCCACCTCCCGGGCCCGTACGGGTGATGAGGCGGAGAAGAAGGCCGAGGCCAAGGCCGAGGCGCCCGCCGAGAAGGCCGTGGCCCAGCAGCAGATCGAGATTCCCGGTCAGCCGGCCAGCGAGGACGCGCCCACCGAGCGCCGTCGTCGCCGTGCCACCGCCGAGGCGGGCAGCCCGGCGGGCGGTGCCGAGACCATCGCCGCCGAGGCGAAGAGCGAGCCGAAGGCCGAGTCGCCGGCCCAGCAGTCGCAGGGCGACGCCGCTGACGGCGACGGCCGCCGCCGCGACCGCCGTGAGCGCGGCCGGGACCGCGACCGCCGGGGCAAGGGCGACGACCAGCAGCAGGGCGGCCAGGGCGGCCAGCGCCAGCAGCAGAACCAGCCGCAGGGCGGCGGCCGTCAGGACCGGGGCGCCGGTCCGCAGGACGACGACGACTTCGAGGGCGGCCGCCGGGGCCGTCGGGGCCGCTACCGCGACCGTCGTGGCCGTCGTGGCCGCGACGAGGTCGCCGAGCCGCAGCTGGCCGAGGACGACGTCCTGATCCCCGTCGCGGGCATCCTGGATATCCTCGACAACTACGCCTTCATCCGTACGTCGGGCTACCTGCCGGGTCCGAACGACGTGTACGTCTCCCTCGCCCAGGTCCGCAAGAACGGCCTGCGCAAGGGTGACCACATCACCGGTGCGGTCCGTCAGCCGAAGGAGGGGGAGCGGCGTGAGAAGTTCAACGCCCTTGTCCGCCTCGACTCCGTCAACGGCATGGCCCCCGAACACGGCCGTGGCCGCCCGGAGTTCAACAAGCTGACCCCGCTCTACCCGCAGGACCGCCTCCGTCTGGAGACGGACCCGGGCGTGCTGACCACCCGCATCATCGACCTCGTGTCGCCGATCGGTAAGGGCCAGCGCGGTCTGATCGTGGCCCCGCCGAAGACCGGCAAGACCATGATCATGCAGGCGATCGCCAACGCGATCACGCACAACAACCCCGAGTGCCACCTGATGGTCGTCCTTGTCGACGAGCGTCCGGAAGAGGTCACCGACATGCAGCGGTCGGTCAAGGGCGAGGTCATCTCCTCGACCTTCGACCGTCCGGCCGAGGACCACACCACGGTCGCCGAGCTCGCCATCGAGCGTGCCAAGCGTCTGGTGGAGCTGGGCCACGACGTCGTCGTGCTGCTCGACTCGATCACGCGTCTGGGCCGTGCCTACAACCTGGCGGCGCCGGCCTCCGGCCGCATCCTGTCCGGTGGTGTCGACTCGACCGCGCTCTACCCGCCGAAGCGGTTCTTCGGCGCGGCGCGCAACATCGAGGACGGCGGCTCGCTGACCATCCTCGCCACCGCCCTGGTGGACACCGGGTCCCGCATGGACGAGGTGATCTTCGAGGAGTTCAAGGGCACCGGCAACATGGAGCTCAAGCTCGACCGGAAGCTCGCCGACAAGCGCATCTTCCCCGCGGTGGACGTCGACGCGTCCGGTACCCGTAAGGAAGAGATCCTGCTCGGCAACGAGGAGCTCGCCGTCGTCTGGAAGCTGCGCCGGGTGCTGCACGCGCTCGACCAGCAGCAGGCGATCGAGCTGCTCCTCGACAAGATGAAGCAGACGAAGTCGAACGGCGAATTCCTGATGCAGATCCAGAAGACGACGCCGACGCCCGGTAACGGCGACTAGTCGCTCCGCCGGGTCGGCCGAAGTCGTTCGGTCGTCCCTCGGCCGCGGCCTCGTCCGTGGCTTGTCGCGCAGTTCCCCGCGCCCCTCGGGGGCGCATGAAGGCCGCCCTCCGTCATCAGTGACGGAGGGCGGCCTTTTGGCGCTGAGATGAGTGGACGCGGCCCGCGTCCCTTCCGTCTCAAGTTCCTCTGGGGGGACTTTCTTGACCACGACCCCGTCCGGCGGCCGTCACAGACGCCGGATACGCCTTGCCCTGCCCCTTGCCGCCGCCGGTGTCGCCGCGGCCGTGACCGCGGCGCTGATGACCTCCTCCGCGGGCGCGGCCACCGCCGTGCCGACGCCGAAGGTCAAGCCCGCCATCGCCTCGACCTCGCTCGCCACCCTGGAGAAGCGCGTCGCAGGTGCGCTCGCCGGTGACGACACCGCCGGGCAGACGACCAAGAAGTCGTCCCTGAGCGCGAGCACGAACACCGCCACCGTCGACCCGAAGATCATCGGCGGTACGCAGACGACCATCACGACGGCGCCGTGGATGGCCCAGCTCTGGTACTACGACGACAAGGGCACCGCCGACGAGAGCGACGACCTCGGCTTCTTCTGCGGTGGCGCGGTCGTCTCGCCGACGAAGATCCTCACCGCCGCGCACTGCGTCAAGGGCTACAACTGGGGCGCCAACGGTGCGGTCCTGACCGGCACTTCGCAGCTGCCGAGCACCGACAGCGCCGGCAACACGGACCTGCACGGCGGCACCGCCACCGCGGTCCTGCGCCAGTGGAACCACCCGTCGTACAACGCGACGACGATCGACAACGACATCGCCGTCCTCACCCTGGACTCCCCGGTCAAGGCCACGCCGATCCGGCCGACGACCTCCAGCGACACCGGCTCCTACGCGGCCGGCACCAGCGCCAAGGTCTACGGCTGGGGCCGCACCAGCTCCACCAGCCAGGACATCTCCGACACGCTGAAGACGGCCACGCTGCCGATCCAGTCGGACGCCACCTGCTCCGGTTTCTACGGCACGGACTTCATCAAGGGCCACATGGTCTGCGCGGGCGACCCCGCCACCGGCAGCGACACCGGCACCACCTCCGCCTGCAACGGCGACTCCGGTGGTCCGCTCGTGGTCAACGGCCGCATCGTGGGCGTCGTTTCGTGGGGCGTCGTGGACTGCGTGCAGAAGGGCGCCTACAGCGTCTTCAGCAAGGTCAGCACCTACCTCGGTGCCGCCTACGCGCAGATCGCCGACGCGAACCTCAGCTACACGGACGGCAAGGCCGACCTGTGGGTGCGCAACGCCTCCAGCAAGACCGGCTACGAGAAGGACTCCAAGGGCTCGTCGCTCGGCGCCCGCATCTCCTGGGGCAACTGGGACGGCGTCAACGTCGTCCTGCAGACGGACCTGAACCGCGACGGCATCCAGGACCTGGTGGTCCGCGACAGCGGCACCGGTGACATCTACTGGATGCACTACGTGCCGGCCAGCGCCAGCTGGTCCCAGACGAAGATCTTCACCGGCTGGAAGACCCGCACCCGCGTCATCACCCCGGGCGACGTCACCGGCGACTACCTGCCCGACGTCCTGTCCGTCGACTCCGGCGGCACCCTGTGGCTCTACCCGGGCAAGGGCAACGGCACCTTCGCCGCCCGTGTCCAGGTCGGCACGGGCTGGAACCAGTACAACATGGTGCGCGGTCACGGCGACTTCAACGGCGACGGCAAGGCCGACCTGCTCGCGCGCAGCAAGAGCAACGGCGACCTGTACCTGTACCGGGGCACCGGCAAGTCCGGCACGGGCGCCTTCTCGGCGCGCGTGAAGGTCCGCTCGGCCTGGACCGGCTACAACGCCTTCGACGCCGTCGGTGACCTCTCCGGCGACGGCAAGGCCGACTTCCTGGCCCGTACGCCCGGCGGCACGCTCTACCTGTACAAGGGCACCGGCAAGGCGACCAGCGAGATTTTCGCCACAAGGATTTCGCTCGGCACCGGTTTCCAGCAGTACGACATCTTCGGCTGAAACAGCAGGTGAGCGGGGTACGCCCGACTCACCCGGTCACGCCCGGTGCCCACCGCCTTCACGCGGTGGGCACCGGGCGTTGTGCAACCCTTTGCCGAGTTTCTCCGTCTGACCCGACGGGGTGACGATAGTGCCGTACAGGTCAAAAGTGGCCATGTCCGACCGTGACGGCAGGGGGTAACCGACCGGACGAGAAGCTGAGGAGCACATGTCTGCCGAGAGCACGCCGGAGCCCGGCATACCCGAGCCCGGCACATCCGCGCCCGACGCATCCGTGCCCGGGATGTCCGGGTCCGCCGGGAGCGGTCCGTCGCGTCGTGGCAAGGGGCGGCGCCGCAAGCCCCCCAGTCCGCGCAGCAAGGCCCTGCGGATCACCGCCTGGACCGCCGCGGGTGTCGTGGTGCTGGGCGGAGCCGGCGCCGGATATCTGTTCGTCAAGCTCAACGGCAACATCAAGAGCATCGACATCAACCAGGCCCTGGGCACCCAGCGGCCGCTGAAGGTCGACAACGGCTCCGAGAACATCCTGGTCCTCGGCTCGGACACCCGCTCGGGCAGCAACAAGAAGCTCGGCGGCGGTACCGACGACGGCAGCGCCCGCTCCGACACGGCCATGATCGTCCACGTGTACGAGGGCCACAAGAAGGCGAGTGTCGTCTCCATCCCCCGCGACACGCTCATCGACCGCCCCGGGTGCACCGACACCAAGGGCAACGCGTACCCCGCCGCGTCCGGCGTGATGTTCAACTCCGCGTACTCCACCGGCGGCGCGGCCTGCGCGGTGAAGACCGTCGAGACGCTCACCGGCATCCGCATGGACCACTATCTGGAGGTCGACTTCAGAGGCTTCCAGAAGCTCATCGACGACCTCGGCGGCGTCACGGTCACCACGACCAAGAACATCGAGGACGCCCAGAGCCACCTGCACCTCAAGGCCGGAACGCACAACCTCGACGGCGAGCAGGCCCTCGGTCTGGTCCGCACCCGGCACGGGGTCGGCGACGGCTCCGACCTCGGCCGCATCCAGCTCCAGCAGGCGTTCATCAAGGCGCTGATCGACCAGGTCAAGCACGTCGGCGTCTTCACCAGCCCCAAGAAGCTGTTCGACCTCGCCGACACCGCCACCAAGGCCGTCACCACCGACTCCGACCTGGGCTCGGTGAACTCCCTGATGGACTTCGCGAACGGTCTCAAAGGCATCGGCTCCTCGCACATGAAGATGGTGACGATGCCGGTGCAGTACGACCCGGCCAATCCCAACCGCGTGGTCCTGGCGAAGGCCAAGGCCCAGCTGGTCTGGGACGCCCTCAAGAACGACCGGCCGATCCCGGCCGGCGCCACGAAGGGCACGGCCACGGGCGCGGCCAAGGGCGTCGTGACCCCGTAGGGACCCGTGGGGAATAGATCATCCCGGTACCCGGTTTTGGGGGATGGCGCCAGTCCTGGCAGACTGGTACGTCGGCTCCGGTTCACGCCTCCGCATCCCGCGGCTGCGACCCGGCGCCCTCCCGAAATCTAGGAGACACCTTGAAGCGCGACATCCACCCCGAGTACGTCGAGACGCAGGTCAGCTGCACCTGCGGCGCGTCGTTCACCACCCGTAGCACCATCGCGTCCGGCACCGTCCGGGCCGAGGTCTGCTCCGAGTGCCACCCGTTCTACACGGGCAAGCAGAAGATCCTCGACACCGGTGGCCGTGTGGCCCGCTTCGAGGCCCGCTTCGGCAAGGCCGCCGGCTCCAAGAAGTAGCGAGCCCCATTTCGCCGGTCCACGGCCGTATCCCTTTGCCGGGGTGCGCCGGGACCGGCGTTTTTGGTCGCCCGCCTTCCCCTTCCCGAGCAGTACAGGAGCCGAAAGATGTTCGAGGCCGTCGAGGAACTCGTCGGTGAGCACGCCGACCTGGAGACGAAGCTCGCCGACCCGTCGGTCCACGCCGACCAGGCCAACGCGCGCAAGCTGAACAAGCGCTACGCCGAGCTCACTCCCATCGTCGCCACGTACCGCTCCTGGAAGCAGACCGGCGACGACATCGAGACCGCACGCGAACTCGCGGCCGACGACCCCGACTTCGCGGCCGAGGTCAAGGAGCTGGACAAGCAGCGCGACGAGCTGACCGAGAAGCTGCGGCTGCTGCTCGTCCCGCGCGACCCCAGCGACGACAAGGACGTCATCCTGGAGATCAAGGCGGGCGCGGGCGGCGACGAGTCCGCCCTGTTCGCCGGCGATCTGCTGCGGATGTACCTGCGCTACGCCGAGCGCGTGGGGTGGAAGACCGAGATCATCGACTCCACCGAGTCCGAGCTCGGCGGCTACAAGGACGTCCAGGTCGCCGTGAAGACCAAGGGCGGCCAGGGTGCCACCGAGCCCGGCCAGGGCGTGTGGGCCCGGCTGAAGTACGAGGGCGGTGTGCACCGCGTGCAGCGGGTGCCGGCCACCGAGTCCCAGGGCCGTATCCACACCTCCGCCGCCGGTGTGCTGGTCACGCCCGAGGCCGAGGAGGTCGACGTCGAGATCAACCCGAACGACCTTCGCATCGACGTCTACCGCTCCTCCGGCCCCGGCGGCCAGTCCGTCAACACGACCGACTCCGCGGTGCGCATCACGCACATTCCCACCGGAGTCGTCGCTTCCTGCCAGAACGAGAAGAGCCAGCTGCAGAACAAGGAGCAGGCTCTGCGTATCCTGCGCTCCAGGCTGCTCGCGGCGGCGCAGGAGGAGGCGGAGCGGGAAGCCGCCGACGCCCGCCGCAGCCAGGTTCGCACCGTCGACCGCTCCGAGAAGATCCGTACGTACAACTTCCCGGAGAATCGCATTTCGGACCACCGCGTCGGCTTCAAGGCGTACAACCTTGACCAGGTCCTGGACGGGGACCTCGCCGCGGTGATCCAGGCCTGCGTCGACGCGGACTCGGCGGCGAAGCTGGCAGCCGCGTAACGGCACGTACGAGTACTTCCGGAGGACTTGCGTGAACCTGCTGCTCGCGGAGGTGGCCCAGGCCACCCAGCGGCTGGCCGACGCCGGCGTGCCCTCGCCGCGCAACGACGCGGAGGAGCTCGCCGCGTTCGTGCACGGCGTGAAGCGGGGCGCGCTGCACTCCGTGAAGGACTCCGACTTCGACGCCCGGTACTGGGAGGTCATCGCCCGGCGTGAGCAGCGCGAGCCGCTGCAGCACATCACCGGGCTGGCCTACTTCCGGTACCTGGAGCTCCAGGTCGGTCCGGGCGTCTTCGTGCCGCGGCCGGAGACCGAGTCGGTGGTCGGCTGGGCCATAGACGCCGTGCGCGCCATGGACGTGGTCGAGCCGCTCATCGTCGACCTGTGCACCGGCTCCGGTGCCATCGCGCTGGCCCTCGCCCAGGAGGTCCCGCGCTCGCGCGTGCACGCCGTGGAGCTGTCCGAGGAAGCCCTCCAGTGGACCCGCAAGAACGTCGAGGGGTCCAGGGTCGACCTGCGCCAGGGCGACGCCCTGGACGCCTTCCGGGACCTCGACGGGCAGGTCGACCTCGTCATCTCCAATCCGCCCTACATCCCGCTGACCGAATGGGAGTACGTCGCTCCGGAGGCCCGTGACTACGACCCGGAGCTCGCGTTGTTCTCCGGCGAGGACGGCCTCGACCTCATCCGCGGCCTGGAGCGCACCGCGCACCGGCTGCTGCGGCCCGGCGGTGTCGTCGTGATCGAGCACGCCGACACCCAGGGTGGCCAGGTGCCGTGGATCTTCACCGAGGAGCGGGGATGGGCCGACGCGGCCGACCACCCCGACCTCAACAAGCGCCCACGGTTCGCGACCGCCCGCCGGGCGCTGCCGTGAGCACCCCGCTGACAGTGTTTTCTGCGTTTTCTGCGTTTTCTGCGTTTTCTGTGTTTGCTGTAGTCCCGCATTACGTGTACGAGGAGGCCCGCTAGACATGGCACGGCGATACGACACCAACGACGCGACCGACCGCGTGACGGGTCTGCGCGAAGCCGCGTCCGCGGTCCGCCGTGGCGAACTCGTGGTGCTGCCGACGGACACGCTGTACGGCATCGGCGCCGACGCGTTCTCCTCGGAGGCCGTCGCCGACCTCCTGGCGGCCAAGGGGCGGGGCCGCAACATGCCCACCCCCGTGCTGATCGGCTCCCCGAACACGCTGCACGGGCTCGTCACGGACTTCTCCGAGCTGGCCTGGGAGCTGGTCGACGCCTTCTGGCCGGGCGGTCTCACGCTCGTCGCCCGGCACCAGCCGTCCCTGCAGTGGGACCTCGGGGACACCCGCGGCACCGTCGCCGTGCGCATGCCGCTGCACCCGGTCGCCATCGAGCTGCTGACCGACGTCGGCCCGATGGCCGTGTCGTCGGCGAACCTGACCGGCCACCCGGCGCCGGAGGACTGCGACGCCGCCCAGCAGATGCTCGGCGACTCCGTCTCCGTCTACCTGGACGGCGGCCCGACCCCCGGGAACGTGGCGTCGTCGATCGTCGACGTCACCGGCGACGTGCCGCTGCTGCTGCGCGCGGGCGCGATCACGGCGGAGGAGCTGCGGAAGGTCGTACCCGACCTTGAGGTGGCGAATTGACAGCCCCTGAAGCGGGGCGTGGCATAGGCAACGGGGAACGTGCCGCGGAGATCACGACCACCTTCGTCGGGCTTCCGCGCGACTGCTTCCGGATCCTCCACGTCAGCACCGGCAATGTGTGCCGCTCGCCGATCACCGAGCGGCTGACCCGCCATTTCGTGACGCAGCGGCTCGGCGTGCTCGGCGGCGCGCTGATCGTGGAGAGCGCCGGCACCTGGGGCCACGAGGGCGCGCCCATGGAGGCCAACGCGGAGGCCGTGCTGGCCGACTTCGGCGCGGACGCCTCCGGCTTCGTCGGCCGGGAGCTCCTGGACGAGCACGTCATCATGGCCGACCTCGTGCTGACGGCCACCCGCGACCACCGCGCCCAGGTCATCTCCATGGGCCACTCCGCGGGCCTGCGCACCTTCACGCTGAAGGAGTTCACCCGCCTGGTGCGCGCCATAGACCCGGCCACCCTGCCGCCCCTGGAGGACGGCGTGGTGGCCCGCGCCCGCGCCCTGGTCCGCGCCGCCGCGGCGCTGCGCGGCTGGCTGCTGGCCCCCACGGCGGAGGCCGACGAGGTGTACGACCCGTACGGCGCGCCGCTGACGTTCTTCCGTTCGGTCGGCGACGAGATACACCAGGCGCTGGATCCGGTGGTCACGGCGCTGACGGGGGTCGCCGCGCGGACGTGACGCGGGCGCCCCCGCCGCCCTTCGGGACGGCGTGGTGGCCCGTGTCCCCGCCGATGCGGCGGTCCGGGGCGGCGAGCGCACCGGTGGCCGAAGCCGCCGCGCAGGCCGCGCGGACCGGGCCTACATTGGACCTACGTCACCGTCGACCGCCCGGGAGCCCGCCATGTCGGTCACCCATACCCTTGAGACCGATGTCCTGCGGCGGCAGGACCCCGAGCTGGCCGGAATCCTGCTGGGTGAGCTCGACCGGCAGTCGACGACGCTGCAGCTGATCGCCGCCGAGAACTTCACGTCCCCGGCCGTGCTGGCCGCGCTGGGCTCGCCGCTGGCCAACAAGTACGCCGAGGGCTATCCCGGCGCCCGTCACCACGGCGGCTGCGAGATCGTCGACGTCGCCGAGCGCCTCGCGGTCGAACGGGCCAAGGCGCTGTTCGGCGCCGCCCACGCCAACGTCCAGTCGCACTCGGGGTCCTCCGCGGTGCTGGCCGCGTACGCCACCCTGCTGCGGCCGGGCGACACCGTCCTCGCCCTCGGGCTGCCGTACGGCGGACACCTCACGCACGGCTCCCCGGCGAACTTCTCCGGCCGCTGGTTCGACTTCGTCGGCTACGGCGTCGACGCGGAGACCGGCCTCATCGATCACGACCAGGTGCGCACCCTGGCCCGTACCCGCAGGCCCAAGGCCATCGTGTGCGGCTCCATCGCCTACCCGCGCCACATCGACTACGCCTTCTTCCGGGAGGTCGCCGACGAGGTCGGTGCCTTCCTCATCGCCGACGCCGCGCATCCCATCGGTTTGGTCGCCGGGGGAGCGGCGCCCAACCCGGTCCCGTACGCCGACATCGTGTGCGCCACCACCCACAAGGTGCTGCGCGGCCCGCGCGGCGGGATGATCCTGTGCGGCGCGGAGCTGGCCGAGCGCGTCGACCGGGCCGTGTTTCCTTTCACACAGGGCGGCGCCCAGATGCACACCATCGCCGCGAAGGCCGTCGCGTTCGGCGAGGCGGCGACCCCGGCCTTCGCCGCGTACGCCCACCAGGTGGTCGCCAACGCCCAGGTGCTGGCGTCCGAGCTGGCCGACGAGGGTTTCCACGTCACCACCGGCGGCACCGACACCCACCTGATCACCGCCGACCCGGGGCCGCTCGGGCTCGACGGCCGCGCCGCTCGCGGCCGGCTGGCCGCCGCCGGGATGGTGCTGGACTGCTGCGCCCTGCCGCACGGGGACGCCCGCGGGCTGCGCCTGGGCACGGCCGCGCTGACCACGCAGGGCATGGGGGAGCCGGAGATGGCACGCATAGCGGTGCTGATGGCGGGGGTGCTGCGCAGTGAGATCGACAGCACAGGGGCGCGTGACGAGGTGCGCGAGCTGGCCGGTAGATTTCCGCCGTATCCCGGCTGAGCGGGGGTAGACGCACGGGAGCACAGCCACGTACACAGCCACACGTGCAACCATCGTCGCTACCCGGAAGTCCCCACTGATATGCGTACGTCGCTAGGGTGTGGGGCTGAGATGGCCAGCGAGACCTGTGGGGAAGCCCGTGCGTGAATACCTGCTGACGCTCTGCATCACGGCCGCGGTGACGTATCTGCTGACAGGGCCGGTACGTAAGTTCGCGATCGTGGCCGGAGCCATGCCGGAGATCCGGGCACGTGACGTGCACCGCGAACCCACTCCGCGCCTCGGCGGTATCGCGATGTTCTTCGGCCTGTGCGCGGGCCTGCTGGTCGCCGACCACCTCACCAACCTCAACCAGGTCTTCGCCAACTCCAACGAGCCGCGCGCGCTGCTCTCCGGGGCGGCGCTGATCTGGCTGATCGGGGTGCTCGACGACAAGTTCGAGATCGACGCGCTGATCAAGCTGGGCGGTCAGATGATCGCCGCGGGCGTGATGGTCATGCAGGGTCTGACGATCCTGTGGCTGCCCATCCCGGGCGTCGGCAACGTGGCGCTCACCCAGTGGCAGGGCACGCTGCTGACGGTGGCGCTCGTCGTGATCACGATCAACGCGGTGAACTTCGTCGACGGCCTCGACGGCCTGGCCGCCGGCATGGTGGGCATCGCGGCGACCGCGTTCTTCCTGTACTCGTACCGGATCTGGTACTCGTACGGCATCGAGTCCGCCGCCCCGGGCACGCTGTTCGCCGCGATCCTGATGGGCATGTGCCTGGGCTTCCTGCCGCACAACATGCACCCGGCCCGGATCTTCATGGGCGACTCCGGCTCGATGCTGATCGGCCTGGTGCTGGCCGCGGGCGCGATCTCGATCACCGGTCAGGTCGACCCGGACGCGCTGGCGCTGTTCACCGGCTCCGAGAAGGCGGCCGTGCACCAGACGGTGCCCGTCTACATCCCGCTGCTGCTGCCGCTCACGATCATCGCGGTGCCCGCCGCCGACCTGGTGCTGGCCATCGTGCGCCGCACCTGGCGCGGCCAGTCGCCGTTCGCCGCCGACCGCGGGCACCTGCACCACCGGCTGCTGGAGATCGGCCACTCGCACAGCCGGGCCGTGCTGATCATGTACTTCTGGTCGGCGCTGATCGGCTTCGGCGCCCTGGCCTACTCCGTGAACTCCGCGTCCATGTGGATCGTCCTCGGCGTGGTGTTCCTCAGCGCGATCGGCCTGGTGCTGCTCCTGCTGCCGCGCTTCACGCCGCGCGCCCCGCGCTGGGCCGAGCACGTCGTGCCGCCGCGCTACCGGCGCCGCGGGCGGGCCGCTCAGTCCCCTGCCGCCGTCTCCGTGGAGGCGACCGACACGGCCGCCGACGCCGCGGACGCCGATGCGTCCGACGCTGTTCAGGAGAGCGTCGAGCCGGTCGAGGAGGAGGAGTCCGCCTCGGTCACCGCCGGTCTGGGCGTCAACGGGGCGACCGCCATCGGCCCCCGTTCGCGTCTCGGTAAGGGCGGCAAGGTAAGAATCTGACTAGAGCATTGCCAAGTCGTGGGGGAGCGAACCCCCCCAATACCAGACAAGGCGGCTCGGTTTTTGCACAGACGGGCACTGTCACTCTCATGTGTGACAGCAAGCACACCTATCAGGTAAAGACCTCATCAAATAGTTTGTGATACGGTTCACGAGAACCCCGGATGGAGCCGAAGGACCGTGATGCGACGGTCCATTGGCATGAGGTCTTCAGCTCTCGGTCCGGGACTACGCTCGTCCATGACGACACCCTGCCCCCTGTGAAAGCGGAGTTGCCGCCATGCCGTCCAATGACGCCCGGATCCTGGCTCAGGCCGCCGTACCCACGGCTGCCGTCGGCGCGATCGCTGCCGTCGTCAGCGGAGTGGTCGCGGGCGGCAAGGGGGCGATCGGGGCAGCCGTCGCGACGGCGGTGGTGATGCTCTTCATGGGCATCGGGCTCTACGTGCTGCAGCGCACCGCCAAATCTTTTCCGCAGCTGTTCCAGATGATGGGCCTGATGCTCTACGCGGCTCAGCTGCTGCTGCTGTTCATCTTCGTCGCAGCCTTCAAGAACACGACGCTGTTCAACCCCCGGGCCTTCGCCATCGTGCTCGTGGTCGCCACCCTGACGTGGATCGCCGCGCAGACCAGGGCCCACATGAAGGCCAAGATCCTCTACGTCGAGCCCGACAAGTCCGAGAAGACAGGGCACTCGTCGTGAGAGGTAGGGCCGGGATAAAGGCGCACGAGAGATCCTGCTATCGTCCGGTGCCAACTGCGGCATCGCTGGCGCGGGCATCCCAGCTGACGCCTGCTCAATCGCGAGGCGAGATGCCCTACAGCCGCCCCCACATCCGTAACACCAGTCCCGTGCCGAACCGCGGCCGTACGCCGCGCCGACACAACGAGGTTGCCGTACCTATGCGCCACGATGAAGGAGCCCGCGGTGAGTGCTGACCCGACGCAGACGCTCGCTTTCGACACGAGCTGTCACCTGTTCGACGGGTGTGGCTTCCCGGCTCCGGGCCTGCACTCGTTCCTGTTCGAGCCGCTCTTCGGCGACGCGAACAGCAACGTGTACTTCAACAAGACGATGCTGCTGGCGCTGCTCGGGTCGATCATCATCGTGGGCTTCTTCTGGGCCGCCTTCGCCAAGCCGAAGGTCGTCCCGGGCAAGCTCCAGATGGTGGCCGAGGCCGGCTACGACTTCGTACGCCGCGGTGTCGTCTACGAGACCATCGGCAAGAAGGAAGGCGAGAAGTACGTCCCGTTCGTCGTCTCGCTGTTCTTCTTCGTCTGGATCATGAACCTCTGGTCGATCATTCCGGTCGCCCAGTTCCCGGTCACCGCGATCATCTCGTACCCCGCCGTCCTGGCCGGCCTGGTCTACATCACCTGGGTCTCCCTGACCTTCAAGCGGCACGGTTTCGTCGGCGCGTTCAAGAACTTCACCGGCTACGACAAGTCGCTCGGCGCGGTCCTCCCGCTGTCGATGACGATCGAGCTCTTCTCGAACCTGCTCGTGCGGCCCTTCACCCACGCCGTGCGACTCTTCGCGAACATGTTCGCCGGCCACACGCTGCTGCTGCTCTTCACGATCGCCACCTGGTACATGCTGAACGGCATCGGCATCGCCTACTCCGCCGTCTCGTTCGTGATGGTCATCGTGATGACCGCCTTCGAGCTCTTCATCCAGGCTGTTCAGGCGTACGTCTTCGTACTGCTGACCTGCAGCTTCATCCAGGGCGCGCTCGCCGAGTCGCACTGAGCGCCAACCCGACCACCTCACCCAGACATCCGGTGGCCAACCCCCACCGGTCATTGAAAGAGAAGGAAGAACCGGCATGTCCGCTCTCCAGACCCTTGCCGCCGGCGTCGAGATCAAGGGCAACCTCGGCTCGATCGGTTACGGCCTCGCCGCGATCGGCCCGGGCGTCGGCGTCGGCATCATCTTCGGTAACGGCACGCAGGCCCTCGCCCGCCAGCCCGAGGCTGCCGGCCTGATCCGCGCCAACCAGATCCTCGGCTTCGCCTTCTGTGAGGCGCTCGCCCTGATCGGTCTGGTCATGCCGTT
The DNA here is from genome assembly GCF_053611585.1 of Streptomyces sp. NPDC054794. Taxonomy (NCBI): domain Bacteria; kingdom Bacillati; phylum Actinomycetota; class Actinomycetes; order Kitasatosporales; family Streptomycetaceae; genus Streptomyces; species Streptomyces sp. NPDC054794. The sequence goes on from NZ_JBSHAQ010000006.1 coordinate 213,556, forward strand.
CGTCTACCCGAGCAGCTGATCCGACTCTCGCGCATCATTAGACGAAAGGCACTGATATGAGCCCCCTGGTTCTGATGGCGGCTGAGGAGGCCGAGAACCCCCTCATCCCGCCGATCCCAGAGCTCGTCATCGGCCTGATCGCCTTCGTCATCGTCTTCGGCTTCCTCGCCAAGAAGCTCCTTCCGAACATCAACAAGGTTCTGGAGCAGCGCCGCGAGGCCATCGAGGGCGGTATCGAGAAGGCCGAGGCCGCGCAGACCGAGGCCCAGAGCGTCCTTGAGCAGTACAAGGCACAGCTCGCCGAGGCTCGGCACGAGGCAGCGCGCCTGCGCCAGGAGGCTCAGGAGCAGGGCGCCACGCTCATCGCCGAGATGCGGGCCGAGGGCCAGCGTCAGCGCGAGGAGATCGTCGCCGCTGGTCACACCCAGATCGAGGCCGACCGCAAGGCCGCTTCCGCGGCGCTGCGTCAGGACGTCGGCAAGCTCGCCACCGAACTGGCCGGCAAGCTCGTCGGCGAGTCCCTCGAGGACCACGCCCGCCAGAGCCGTGTGATCGACCGCTTCCTCGACGAGCTTGAGGAGAAGGCCGAGGCCGCGCGATGAACGGAGCGAGCCGCGAGGCACTGGCAGCCGCACGCGAGCGTCTCGACGCGCTGACGGACGCCACGTCCGTGGACGCGGCGCAGCTCGCCGGCGAGCTGGCGGCCGTCACCGCGCTGCTCGACCGCGAGGTGTCGCTGCGTCGGGTCCTGACCGACCCGGCGCAGTCCGGCGAGGCCAAGGCCGAGCTGGTCCAGCGCCTGCTCGGCGGGCAGGTCAGCGGCCAGACCGCCGACCTGGTGGCCGGCATGGTCCGTTCCCGCTGGTCGCAGCCCCGTGACCTGGTGGACGCGCTGGAGGAGCTGGCGAACATCGCCGACCTCACCGCCGCGCAGTCGGCGGACCGGCTCGACGACGTCGAGGACGAGCTGTTCCGGTTCGGCCGGATCATCTCCTCGAACACCGAGCTGCGCGCCGCGCTGACCGACCGCTCCGCCGCCGCTTCGGCGAAGGTCGAGCTGCTGCACCGCCTCCTCGGCGGCCGGGCGCAGGCCACCACCGAGCGTCTGGTGACGCGCCTTGTGACCGCGCCGCGGGGACGTAGCCTGGAGTCGGGACTGGAGTCCCTCTCCAAGCTCGCCGCCGAGCGTCGGGACCGCATGGTCGCGGTCGTCACGTCGGCGGTCCCGCTGAGCGACCCGCAGAAGCAGCGCCTCGGCGCCGCCCTCGCGAAGCTCTACGGCCGCGCGATGCACCTCAACCTCGACGTCGACCCCGAGGTCGTCGGCGGGATCCGGGTGCAGGTCGGTGACGAGGTCATCAACGGCTCCCTCGCGGACCGGCTGGAGGACGCGGCCCGCCGTATGGCGAGCTAGCTCCGGCAACACGGAATTCAAGAACAGCAGTACGTATGAATACGGCCCTGGTTGGGCCGTGCAGAGGATTCACCTCTTTCAGGGGGGAGTCCCCATCCCCCCCAAGTGAAACTTCGGGCCCAACAAGGAGAGCAGGGAACCCAGATGGCGGAGCTCACGATCCGGCCGGAGGAGATCCGGGACGCGCTGGAGAACTTTGTCCAGTCGTACAAGCCGGACGCGGCCTCGCGCGAGGAGGTCGGTACGGTCACCCTTGCCGGCGACGGCATCGCGAAGGTCGAGGGCCTGCCCTCGGCCATGGCCAACGAACTGCTGAAGTTCGAGGACGGCACCCTCGGCCTCGCGCTCAACCTGGAAGAGCGCGAGATCGGCGCCATCGTCCTCGGTGAGTTCAGCGGCATCGAGGAGGGTCAGCCGGTGCAGCGCACCGGTGAGGTCCTCTCCGTCGCGGTCGGCGAGGGCTACCTCGGCCGCGTCGTCGACCCGCTCGGCAACCCGATCGACGGCCTCGGCGAGATCGAGACCAGCGGTCGTCGTGCCCTCGAACTGCAGGCCCCCACGGTCATGCAGCGCAAGTCGGTGCACGAGCCGATGGAGACCGGCTACAAGGCCGTCGACGCGATGACCCCGGTCGGCCGTGGTCAGCGTCAGCTGATCATCGGTGACCGCCAGACCGGCAAGACCGCCCTGGCCGTCGACACGATCATCAACCAGCGTGACAACTGGCGCACGGGCGACCCGAACAAGCAGGTCCGCTGCATCTACGTCGCCATCGGTCAGAAGGGCTCCACCATCGCGTCGGTCCGCCGCGCGCTGGAGGAGAACGGTGCGCTGGAGTACACGACCATCGTCGCCGCCCCGGCGTCCGACCCGGCCGGCTTCAAGTACCTGGCGCCCTACACCGGCTCGGCCATCGGCCAGCACTGGATGTACGAGGGCAAGCACGTCCTGATCATCTTCGACGACCTGTCGAAGCAGGCCGACGCCTACCGCGCCGTGTCCCTGCTGCTGCGCCGCCCGCCGGGCCGCGAGGCCTACCCCGGTGACGTCTTCTACCTGCACTCCCGTCTGCTGGAGCGCTGCGCGAAGCTCTCCGACGACATGGGCGCCGGCTCGATGACCGGTCTGCCGATCGTCGAGACCAAGGCCAACGACGTCTCGGCGTTCATCCCGACCAACGTCATCTCCATCACCGACGGCCAGTGCTTCCTGGAGTCGGACCTGTTCAACGCCGGTCAGCGCCCCGCGCTGAACGTCGGTATCTCCGTCTCCCGAGTCGGTGGTTCCGCGCAGCACAAGGCGATGAAGCAGGTCTCCGGCCGTCTCCGCGTCGACCTGGCCCAGTTCCGTGAGCTGGAGGCGTTCGCCGCCTTCGGTTCCGACCTGGACGCCGCCTCGAAGGCGCAGCTGGAGCGCGGTCAGCGCATGGTCGAGCTGCTGAAGCAGGCTCAGTACCAGCCGATGTCCACCGAGGACCAGGTCGTCTCCGTCTGGGCCGGCACCACCGGCAAGATGGACGACGTTCCGGTCACCGACATCCGCCGCTTCGAGAAGGAGCTCCTGGAGTACCTGCACCGCAAGGAGCAGGGCCTCATGACCTCCATCAAGGAGGGCGGCAAGATGTCCGACGACACGCTGACGGCCGTGGCCGACGCCATCGTGGACTTCAAGAAGCAGTTCGAGACCTCCGACGGCAAGCTGCTCGGCGAGGACGCTCCGGCTGTCTCCGTGTCCAAGTGACGTAAGGAAGGGACCTGACTCATGGGAGCCCAGCTCCGGGTCTACAAGCGTCGCATCCGATCCGTCACCGCGACCAAGAAGATCACCAAGGCGATGGAGATGATCGCCGCCTCGCGTGTCGTCAAGGCGCAGCGCAAGGTGGCGGCCTCCACGCCGTACGCGACCGAGCTCACCCGCGCGGTCACGGCGGTCGGTACCGGGTCGAACACCAAGCACCCGCTCACCACGGAGACGGAGAACCCGACCCGTGCCGCGGTCCTGCTCCTCACGAGCGACCGCGGTCTGGCCGGTGCCTTCAACTCCAACGCCATCAAGGCGGCGGAGCAGCTGACCGAGCGCCTGGAGCGCGAGGGCAAGCAGGTCGACACGTACATCGTCGGCCGCCGCGGTGTGGCCCACTACAACTTCCGTGAGCGCAAGATCGCGGAGTCGTGGACCGGCTTCACCGACGAGCCGACGTACGCGGACGCCAAGACGGTCGCCGCGCCCCTGATCGAGGCCATCGAGAAGGACGCGGCCGACGGTGGCGTGGACGAACTCCACATCGTCTTCACCGAGTTCGTCTCGATGATGACGCAGACTGCGCTCGACGCCCGTCTGCTGCCGCTGCGCCTCGAAGAGGTCGCGGAAGAGAAGCCCCAGGGCGAGCTCCTTCCGCTGTACGACTTCGAGCCCTCGGCGGAGGACGTCCTCGACGCCCTGCTGCCGCGCTACGTGGAGAGCCGTATCTACAACGCGCTGCTCCAGTCGGCGGCTTCGAAGCACGCCGCCACGCGGCGCGCGATGAAGTCGGCCACCGACAACGCGGGCGAGCTGATCAACACGCTCTCCCGTCTTGCCAACGCGGCCCGCCAGGCCGAAATCACCCAGGAAATCAGCGAGATCGTCGGTGGCGCCAGCGCCCTGGCCGACGCGACCGCGGGGAGTGACCGATAAATGACCACCACTGTTGAGACCGCGACGGCCACGGGCCGCGTCGCCCGGGTCATCGGCCCGGTCGTCGACGTGGAGTTCCCCGTCGACGCGATGCCGGAGATCTACAACGCCCTTCACGTCGAGGTGGCCGACCCGGCCAACGCCGGCGAGAAGAAGACGCTGACCCTGGAGGTCGCCCAGCACCTGGGTGACGGCCTGGTCCGCACCATCTCCATGCAGCCCACCGACGGTCTGGTCCGCCAGGCCCCGGTGACGGACACCGGCTCCGCCATCTCCGTCCCGGTCGGCGACTTCACCAAGGGCAAGGTGTTCAACACCCTCGGTGAGGTGCTGAACGTCGACGAGACCTACGACGGCGAGCGCTGGCCGATCCACCGCAAGGCCCCGAACTTCGACGAGCTCGAGTCGAAGACCGAGATGTTCGAGACCGGCGTCAAGGTCATCGACCTGCTGACCCCGTACGTCAAGGGCGGCAAGATCGGTCTGTTCGGCGGCGCCGGCGTCGGCAAGACGGTGCTCATCCAGGAGATGATCTACCGCGTCGCCAACAACCACGACGGTGTCTCCGTGTTCGCCGGTGTCGGTGAGCGCACCCGTGAGGGCAACGACCTCATCGAGGAAATGAGCGACTCGGGCGTCATCGACAAGACCGCTCTGGTCTTCGGTCAGATGGACGAGCCCCCGGGCACCCGTCTGCGCGTCGCGCTGGCCGGCCTCACCATGGCCGAGTACTTCCGTGACGTCCAGAAGCAGGACGTGCTGTTCTTCATCGACAACATCTTCCGCTTCACGCAGGCCGGTTCCGAGGTCTCCACGCTGCTCGGCCGCATGCCCTCCGCGGTGGGTTACCAGCCGAACCTGGCCGACGAGATGGGTCTCCTCCAGGAGCGCATCACCTCGACCCGTGGTCACTCGATCACCTCGATGCAGGCGATCTACGTCCCCGCGGACGACCTGACCGACCCGGCCCCGGCCACCACCTTCGCCCACCTCGACGCGACGACGGTTCTGTCCCGTCCGATCTCCGAGAAGGGCATCTACCCGGCCGTGGACCCGCTGGACTCCACGTCCCGGATCCTGGACCCGCGGTACATCGCGCAGGACCACTACAACGCGGCCATGCGCGTGAAGACGATCCTGCAGAAGTACAAGGACCTCCAGGACATCATCGCGATCCTCGGTATCGACGAGCTCGGCGAGGAGGACAAGCTCGTCGTCCACCGTGCCCGTCGTGTGGAGCGCTTCCTGTCCCAGAACACCCACGTCGCCAAGCAGTTCACCGGCGTGGACGGCTCGGACGTGCCGCTCGACGAGTCGATCGCCGCGTTCAACGCGATCTGCGACGGTGAGTACGACCACTTCCCCGAGCAGGCGTTCTTCATGTGCGGTGGCATCGAGGACCTCAAGGCCAACGCCAAGGAGCTGGGCGTCTCCTGAGCCCCGAGCTCGTATGAGAGGGGCGTGGACGCATCCCCGCGGGGTGTGTCCAGCCCCTCTCTCCACGCCCATTAGAATTGACCCCAACACCCGGCACTACCGCCGGGTGGTGACCCGAGGAGCCACCCTTGGCTGCTGAGCTGCACGTCGAGCTGGTCGCCGCGGACCGCCAGGTCTGGTCCGGCGAGGCCACCCTGGTCGTCGCGCGCACCACGTCCGGCGACATCGGCGTCATGCCCGGTCACCAGCCGCTGCTCGGTGTGCTGGAGTCGGGCCCGGTGACCATCCGTATGAGTGATGGTGGAACGGTCGTCGCGGCGGTGCACGGCGGATTCATCTCGTTCGCGGACAACAAGTTGTCGCTGCTGGCCGAGATCGCCGAGCTGTCGGACGAGATCGATGTCCAGCGCGCGGAGCGGGCGCTCGAACGCGCGAAGGAGGAGGCCGACGCCTCCGCCGAGCGTCGCGCGGACGTCCGACTGCGTGCCGCGACGTCGCGCTGACCGAGGGCGCCTCCCCAGGCCTTTAGGCTCTGGGGGGAGCGCTGTGTGTGATGACGACACTCAGCCGCGGCTGGGACCGGAGCAATCCGGTACCAGCCGCGGCTGAGGCAGATGTGGGTGTTTTTTCCGTTCCGTTACCTAGGAGACGAGGAGGTCGGTGCCGATGGTCCTCGCTCTGACTGTGTGCGGAGCCGTGGTCGCGCTCGTGGTGGTGGGACTCTTCCTGTTCGGCCTGCGGCGCAGACTCATCCAGCGGTCCGGCGGAACCTTCGACTGCAGCCTGCGCTGGGACGTACCGGAGAAACCCGACGCCAACGGCAAGGGCTGGAGCTACGGCGTCGCCCGCTACAACGGCGACCGGATCGAGTGGTACCGCGTCTTCTCGTACGCCCCCCGGCCGCGCCGCGTCCTGGAACGCGCGCAGATCGAGGTGGCCGGCCGCCGCCTCCCCGAGGGCGAGGAGGAACTGGCGCTACTCTCCGACGCCGTCATCCTGGCCTGTATCCACCGGGGCACGCGCCTCGAACTCGCCATGAGCGAAGACGCGCTGACCGGATTTCTCGCGTGGCTGGAAGCAGCCCCGCCCGGACAGCGAGTGAATGTGGCGTAGCCACATTCACTCGCTGGGTGGGGGTCCCCCCGGACGAAGTCCGGGGGAGTGTCAATGTCGCTCAGTGAGCCGTAACTCCGTTACGAGAGACCGGAGTTGATGGCGCTCACCAGCTCTCCGTTGCTGGTGTCACCGCTGAACTCCCAGAAGAAGGCGCCGCCCAGACCCTGGGACTTGGCCCACGCCATCTTGCTGTTGATGGTGGCGGGAGTGTCGTACGACCACCAGTTGCTGCCGCAGTGCGCGTACGCCGTGCCCGCGATGGTGCCGGTGGCCGGGCAGGACGTCTTGAGCACCTTGTAGTCCTCGATGCCCTGCTCGTAGGTGCCGGCCGCCGGGCCCGTGGCCGTGCCGCCCGGGGCGTCCTGGGTGACGCCGGTCCAGCCGCGGCCGTAGAAGCCGATGCCTATCAGGAGCTTGCTCGCGGGCACGCCTTTCGCCTTGTACTTGGCCATCGCGTCGGCCGTGGTGAAGCCGGCGGTCGGGATGCCGTTGTACGAGGTGAGCGGGGAGTGCGGGGCCGTCGGGCCCTGCGCCGCCCAGGCGCCGAAGAAGTCGTACGTCATCACGTTGTACCAGTCGACGTACTGGGCCGCGCCCGCGTAGTCGGCCGCGTCGATCTTGCCGCCGGAGGAGCCGTCGGCGGTGACCGCGGCGGTGACCAGGTTGTTCGAGCCGAACTTGGCGCGCAGCGCGGACATCAGGTTCTTGTAGGCCGCCGCGCCGCTGGTGTCACAGGACAGACCGCAGGCGTTCGGGTACTCCCAGTCGATGTCGATGCCGTCGAAGACATCGGCCCAGCGCGGGTCCTTGACCAGGTTGTAGCAGGACTGCGCGAAGGCGGTCGGGTTGGCCGCCGCCTGGGCGAAGCCGCCGGACCAGGTCCAGCCGCCGAAGGACCACAGCACCTTGAGGTTCGGGTACTTGGCCTTCAGCTCGCGCAGCTGGTTGAAGTTGCCGCGCAGCGGCTGGTCCCAGGTGTCGGCGACGCCGCTGACCGACTGGTCGGCGGTGAAGGCCTTGTCGTAGTCGGCGTAGGAGTCGCCGATCGCGCACTGGCCGTTGGTGACGTTGCCGAAGGCGTAGTTGATGTGGGTGATCTTGGCGGCCGAGCCGGATGTCACCAGGTTCTTGACGTTGTAGTTGCGGCCGTAGATGCCCCACTCGGTGAAGTAGCCGAGCTTGACCTTGTTGCCGGTGGGCGGGGGATTGGTGCCGCCGCCGGTGGTGTGGACCGCGACCGCGCCGCTGACCGGACCGGTCTGATCGGCGGTGTCACGGGCCTGGACGGTGTAGGAGTAGTCGGTGCCGGCACTCAGGCCGGTGTCCGAGTACGAGGTCGTCGTGACGGTGGCGATCTTCGAGCCGTCGCGCAGCACGTCGTAGTTCTTGATGCCCTTGTCGTCGGTCGCCGCCGACCAGGACAGCTTCACCGAGGTGTCGGTGATGTTCGACGCGGTCGGTGTGCCCGGCGCGGAGGGTGCCGCGTCGCCGGGAACGGTGGTGCCGTCACAGCTGTCGCCGTTGAGCTTGCAGTTGGAGGGCGAGCCGGAGCCGGCGCCGTTGAAGCCGAAGGAGACGGAGGCACCGGGTGCGATGGAGCCGTTGTAGGACTTGTTCTTGGCGGTCCAGTGGGTGCCGGAGGAGGTGACGTCCGCGTCCCAGGCGGAGGTGACGGACGTACCGGAGGGGAAGTCCCACTGGATCGTCCACGAGCTGATGGCCGTGGTGCCGGTGTTCTTGACGGTCCACTTGCCCTCGAAGCCGGTGCCCCAGTCCTGGGTCTTGGCGTAGGTGGCCGTCGCGGTCGTCGCGGCCTGGGCGGGACTCGCGAGGCCGACCAGTCCGGCCAGGGGGAGCAACAGGGTCGCGAACCCTGCCGCGGCTCTGTGTCTGAAGCGCATGCTGCGCCTCCCTCTTTGTCGGGGGTGTCAGGGGCATGACTGAGCCTTCACGCCCACAGTGCCGCGAGAATAGAAAGGTCTGGACCACGGGTCAATAGGTCTGGACCACCTGCCCGATGGTCGACTAGATCCCCAACTCCTGAGCCAGCACGGCCGCTTGGACCCGGCTGCGCAGCCCCAGCTTCCCCAGCAGGCGGCTGACGTGCGTCTTCACGGTCGCCTCCGCCATGTCGAGCCGCTCGGCGATACCCGCGTTGGACAACCCCTGGCCGAGGCACGCCAGCACCTCACGCTCGCGCCGCGTCAACGCGTCGAGCACCGCTGGATCGGCGCTCGTCTCCCGCACCGGCCCGGCGGCGAACTCGGCGATCAGCCGCCGGGTGACGGCCGGGGCGACGATCCCCTCCCCGCGCGCCACCGTGCGCACCGCATCCAGCAGGTCCTTCGCCTCCGCGTTCTTCAGCAGGAACCCGGCCGCACCGGCCCGCAGCGCCCCGAACACGTACTCGTCGAGGTCGAAGGTGGTCAGCACGAGGACGTCCGCGAGCCGCTCCGCGACGACCTTGCGGGTCGCCGACACCCCGTCCAGGCGCGGCATCTGAACGTCCATCAGCACCACATCGGGCCGCAACTCCCGGGCCAGTTCGACCGCCCGCTCCCCGTCCGCCGCCTCACCGGCCACCTCGATGTCGGGCGCGCTGCCCAGGATGAGCACCAGCCCGGCGCGCACGGCGGACTGGTCCTCGGCGACCAGGACACGGATCATTCGGGATCTCCTTCGGCCACGGGCAGACGGGCGCGTACGGTCCACAGCGAGCCGTCGGGACCGGCCTCGAAGCTGCCGCCCAGCAGCGCCGCCCGCTCCCGCATCCCGATCAGACCGGCGCCGGAACCGGGGGCGCCGGGGCCCGCCCTGAGGCCGTACGGGCTGGTCACATGGACGTGCAGGGCGCCGTCGTCCTCGCTGAGCGCCACCCGGACGCGGCCGCTCGCCGCGTGCTTGAGGGCGTTGGTCAGCGATTCCTGCACGATACGGTAGGCGGCCAGCTCGACCGGCGCGGGCACCCGGCCGTGGTCGGCGCGCAGGATGACGTCGAGGCCGTTGGCCCGGGCGCCGTCGACGAGGCCGGCCACGCCGTCGAGGGTCGGAGTGGCGACCGGTTCGTCCTCGCCGTCGCCCGCCCGCAGGATTCCGATCAGCCGCCGCATCTCGGCGAGCCCCGCCACACTGTTCTCACGGATGACGGCCAGGGCCTGCCGCGAGGTCCCGGGGTCGTCGATGGACAGCGCGGCCGTGGAGTGGATGGCGATCGCCGACAGGTGGTTGGCGACCATGTCGTGCAGCTCCCGGGCCACCCGGGCGCGCTCGGCGACGACCGCCTGGGTGCGGTCCATCTCGGCCAGCAGCGCGGTCTGTTCGGCCCGCAGCCGGGCGGCCTCGGCCGCGTCGCGGTGGTTGCGCACCACCCAGCCGGTGGACGCGGGCGCCAGTGCGACCACGCCCACGCCGACACCGATCAGCAGAGCCTGCGGATCGCGCCAGAGCGCGGCCGGCACGATGCCGCTGATCACCGTGAGCAGCCCGGTGACCCAGGGGATGCGGCGGGCGGCGGCGGGCGTGCCGTACACGACCGCCGAGTACATCAGGTCCGTGTACAGCACGATCGTGACGATGCTGCCCAGGGTCACCGTGTCCGCGACGATCGCGGCCGTACCGATCAGCAGGGCGGGCCGGGGCCGGGTGCGGCGCAGCAGCTCGCAGGCGGCGGTCACGGTGAGCGGCACCAGGGGGGCCCAGCGCTGCGGCCACAGGGCCAGGTCGTCCGAGGGCAGCCGCGGCGCGATGCCGAGCGCCCACAGCAACAGCCCCCCGAGCAGGCCGCCCACGGCGATGCGTACGTCGTCGCGGTGCGGGCGGGGGAGTGTCAGGGCCATGCCTCCATCCAACACGGCGCGCGAGCCAGCTGCCTGCTCCTCGGGAACGGTCCGGAACTGCATCTTTCGATGTACCGCGAGTTCGTCGGCGACGACGACGCGGCCCGCAGATCCGGCCGGGAGCCTGGAAGGCGGAACGAGGGGAGCGAGACGTGATCGTCGGGTTGATCGTCGCCTGTGAGGTGGCCTTCTGGGTCTTGCTCGCGGCCGGACTGGCCTTCCGCTACGGCCTGCGGATGCCGCGCACGGGTCTGGCCCTGCTGCTGTGCGAGCCGCTGCTGGAGGTCGTCCTGTTCATCGTCACCGCGATCGACCTCAAGAACGGCGCGGAACCCGACTGGCGGCACGGACTCGCCGCCGTGTACATCGGGTTCACCGTGGGGCTCGGGCACTCCACGATCAAGTGGGCCGACGCCCGGGTCGCCCACCGCTTCGCCGACGGCCCGCCGCCCGTGAAGCCGCCCAGGTACGGCACGGCCCGCGCCGTTCACGAGTGGAAGGTCGCGGGCCGCTGGATCCTCGCGTCGCTGGTCGCCGTCGCCCTGCTCCAGGCCGCGGTCTGGTACGTCGGCGACGACGGCGAGACCGGTTCGCTGCGGGCGTGGCAGCTGAGGATGGTGTGGCTGATCGGCATCAACCTGATCATCGCGGCGAGCTACACCCTGTTCCCGAAGCGGCGTCCCGCCGACGGGCGCTAGCGCTCCCCGCCGGGCACCCACGAGACATCGCCCGTCGTGCCGTTCGCCGTGCGCGCCAGGATGCTGCATCTTCCGGGGGACAACCCCCGGAACCCCGGCCGGGGGCAGGTCATCTCAGCGTTCGCCGCCTGGAACCCAGAGGACATCTCCCGCGGCTTTGTTCGCCGTCCGCGCCAGGATGAACAGCAGGTCCGACAGCCGGTTGAGGTAGGTGGCGGTCAGTGGGTTCATGATCTCGCCGTGCGCCTCCAGGGCCGCCCAGGTCGACCGCTCGGCGCGGCGTACGACCGTGCACGCCTGGTGCAGCAGGGCGGCGCCCGGCGTGCCTCCAGGGAGGATGAAGGAGCGCAGCTTCTCCAGCCGCTCGTTGAAGCGGTCGCAGTCCGCCTCCAGCTTGTCGATGTAGAACTGCTCCACCCGCAGGGGCGGGAACTCGGGGTTCTCCACCACCGGCGTCGACAGGTCCGCACCCACGTCGAACAGGTCGTTCTGCACCCGGGTGAGGACCTTGACGACCTCCTCGTCCAGGCTGCCGAGTGCGATCGCGGTGCCGATCACCGCATTCGCCTCGTTGGCATCGGCATACGCCGAGATCCGCAGATCGGTCTTGGCGACCCGGCTCATGTCGCCGAGAGCGGTGCTGCCCTTGTCGCCGGTCCTGGTGTAGATGCGCGTCAGATTGACCATGTGGCCAGCGTAGTTATGCCCCGGCCGTACGGAACACACGTGTGCCCACCATCACGGCGAGCGCCGCGAAGGCGACGGCCACCAGGACGCCGTACAGCATGTGCGCCGATGTGTAGGAGCCGACGTACGCGTCGCGCACCGCGTCCACCAGATAGCGCAATGGCACGAGGTGCGAGAGCGCGTCCAGCCAGGCCGGCGCGAGGGTCATCGGGAGCATCAGGCCGGACAGGAGCATCGAGGGCATCGTCAGCGCGTTGATCGCCGGACCGAACTCCTGCGGGGTGCGGACGCGCATCGCCAGCGCGTAGGACAGGGACGCCAGGGCGACGGTGAGCAGCGCGACGAACGCGAGGCCGATGAGCACACCGGGCAGCGGGGCGCGCAGGCCCATCGCCGTCGCGGTCAGCACCAGCAGCACCGCCTGGAAGACGAACACGGTGGCGTCCCGCAGCACCCGGCCGAGCAGCAGGGCGAGCCGGCTGACGGGGGTCACCCGCATCCGCTCCACCACCCCCTGCCCGTTCTCGATGATGATCGCGAAGCCGGCGAAGGACGCTCCGAACAGGCCGAGTTGGAGCAGCAGCCCGGGGACCAGAAGTTGCCAGGAGCTGCCCCGCCCGCCCAGCGGCAGGCCGGTCAGGAGCGGGCCGAAGAACAGCAGGTACAGCAGCGGCATCAGCATGCCGAAGAGCAGGGCGAAGCGGGAGCGCAGGGACTGGCGCAGGTAGCGGCCGTAGATGAGCGCGGTGTCGTGCAGGAGCATCGGTTCGGTCCTCGTCCTATACGGCTACGGGGGCGGCGTCGGCCGGGGAGGGGCCGCGTCCGGTGATGGCGAGAAACGTGTCCTGGAGCGAGGCGTCGAGCGAGCCGCCGTACTCCAGCTTCAGCGCGCCGGGTGTGCCCTCGGCCGCCACCACGCCCTGGTCGACGATCACCAGCCGGTCGGCGAGGGCGTCGGCCTCGTCCAGATAGTGGGTGGTGAGGAAGACCGTCGTGCCGTGCCGGTCGCGCAGGCGCCGGATCAGGTCCCACAGGTCGGCGCGGCTCGCGGGATCGAGGCCGGTCGTCGGCTCGTCCAGGAAGAGCACCACCGGGCGGTGGGTGAGCGCCATCGCGATGTCCAGCCGGCGCCGCTGCCCGCCGGAGAGCTGGGCCGTCCTGCGGTCGAGCAGCTCCGTGAGGTCCAGGTCGTGGGCCAGTTCCCGGGCTCGCCGCACCGCCCGGTCCTTCGGCAGCCGGTACAGGCGCCCCTGGGTGACCAGTTCCTCCCGCACGGTGATCTGCCCGTCCACCCCGCCGGACTGGGCGACGTAGCCGATGACCCGGCGGACGGCGGCCGGGTCGCCGGCCAGGTCGTGACCGGCCACCGTGGCGGCGCCGCCGGTGGGCCTCAGCAGGGTGGTGAGCATGCGCAGGGTGGTCGTCTTGCCGGCGCCGTTCGGGCCGAGGAGGCCGAGGATCTCGCCGGGCCGCACGCGGAGGTCGACGCCGCGCACGGCCTCCACGGGGCCGCGTTTCGTCTGGAAGGTGCGGGCCAGTCCGGCCGCGCTGATGACCGCTGTCATACGGCCAGAAAAACAGAGTCCCTGAAATTTTGCAACGACCCCAAGTTTTCAATCGGCCCAGCGAAGCTAGGATTCGGACATGGCAGAAGGGCTCCGGGAGCGGAAGAAGCGGCAGACCAGGCAGTACATCTCGGATGTCGCCACGGGCCTGTTCATCGAGCGCGGATTCGACGCGGTGACGGTGGCGGAGATCGCCGACGCGGCCAATGTGTCCGTCAACACGGTCTACAACTACTTTCCGGCCAAGGAGGACCTCTTCTTCGACCGCTCCGCCGGCCTGACCGACCGGCTGGCCCGCTGGGTGCGCGGCCGGGGCGCGGGTGAGTCAGCTGCCGCGGCGGTCCTGCGCGAACTGCGCGAGGAGGTCGAGGCGGTCTCGCCCCGGGTCGGCCTGATCGCCGACTACGCCCGCTTCATGCGGGTGATCGAGGAGGCGCCCGCGCTGCGCTCCCGACTGTGGGCGATCCAGCAGGAGGTCCAGTCCGGTCTGGAGGCGGCCCTGCGGGAGGAGACCGGCGCCGCTGACGACGACCCGCTCCCCGGTCTGATGGCGGGTCAGATCAACTGGGCGCACGCCGCCGTCATGTCCGCCATCGCCTGCGAGATGATCAAAGGCCGTGATCCGCGTGAAGTGTCCCGAGAGGTGCTGGTCCTCCTCGAAGACATAGAGGATCTGCTGAGTGAAAAGGTGCTCAACTACGCCGTCCGAGGCTTGGAATGACCCCTGCCGGTGTGATGTCCGTCAGTTGAGACGTGACGCGCATTACTTACCGGTCACACAGCCCCTCACGACCGCTATCGTCCGCCGAAGAGGCGTACGTAAACAGCGTGTAAGGGGAGTCGGAGTGGCACGGAAGCTTGCCGTCATCGGGGCCGGTCTCATGGGTTCCGGCATCGCCCAGGTCTCCGCGCAGGCGGGCTGGGACGTCGTCCTGCGTGACGTCACCGACGAGGCGCTGAGGCGTGGCACCGACGGCATCAAGGCCTCGTACGACAAGTTCGTCGGCAAGGGGAAGATGGAGGCGCACGACGCCGACACCGCCCTCGCCCGCATCACCGCGACCACCGACCTGGACGCCGCCGCCGACGCCGACATCGTCGTGGAGGCCGTCTTCGAGAAGCTGGAGGTCAAGCACGAGATCTTCCGCACGCTCGACAAGATCGTGCGCGAGGACGCCGTGCTCGCCTCCAACACCTCCGCGATCCCGATCACCAAGATCGCGGCGGCCACCGAGCACCCGGAGCGGGTCGTCGGTGTGCACTTCTTCTCCCCGGTGCCGATGATGCAGCTCGTCGAACTCGTCCGGGGCTACAAGACCAGCGACGAAACCCTCGCCACCGCGCGGGAGTTCGCCGAGTCCGTCGGCAAGACCTGCATCGTCGTCAACCGGGACGTGGCCGGCTTCGTCACGACCCGCCTGATCTCGGCCCTCGTCGTCGAGGCGACCAAGCTCTACGAGTCGGGCGTCGCGACCGCCGAGGACATCGACCTGGCCTGCAAGCTGGGCTTCGGCCACGCCATGGGCCCGCTCGCCACGGCGGACCTCACCGGCGTCGACATCCTGCTGCACGCCACCAGCAACATCTACACCGAATCGCAGGACGAGAAGTTCGCTCCGCCGGAGCTGATGCGCCGGATGGTTGACGCCGGTGACATCGGACGCAAGAGCGGGCAGGGCTTCTACACGTACTGACACACCCGTACGTAACCGCCACCGAAACCGCACAATCCCCGAGGGGCATCACCCGCGGGGGTGAATTCGGTATCGGTTCGCTCACAGACGGCAACCTCGTCGCCGCTGGAGCAGTCAGACGATGCACAGCACCGTCCAGGAGCACACGGACGACACGGAGCACGAACGCCGAAACTCTCGGGGAGCGCATATGCACATCAGGGGCGACCACGCCGAGCTGGTCGTCGGGGGCCGCCTCGACGTCCGCAGCGCGGCGGACGCCCGTACGGTCCTGCACACGGCCGTCGACCGCGGTGTCGGCGACCTGGTGCTCGACCTGTCCGAGCTGGACTCCTGGGACGCCACCGGACTCGGGGTGATCATGGGTGCCCACCGGCGGGCGGGCCGCTGCGGCCGCCGACTGGTGCTGCGCGACGTACCGCCGCAGATGCAGCGCCTGCTGGTGGCCACCCGGCTGCACCGGATCCTGGCCATCGAGGGGGGCATCGGCGTGGAGTCGCTGCCCCGCGTGTGACGCCTCGACCGGGTGTGACCCCGGCGACGGGGGAGACCCGGGCGGACACGGCGAACCGCACGTCACGCGCAATCCTCACGAGACTGTGACGTCTCGGTCGGCTCGGTACCCCGGGCTGTCGGAGATACTGTGCGAAGGTTTAAGGTTCGGTCGCCCGCTGCCTCGCAACCCTCAAGCGGGCCCGGACCAGAAGCGACAGCGCGGTGTGCAACAGGCCGGGAGGGGCCGGCCGAATCACGGCACACGACGCTTTTGGGGGGCTTGGAACCTATGGACCCGAACAACCCGGGACCCGAGGGGTACGGCCACGACGGTGACGGCCACACGCCGCGCCAGCGCCCGCCCAGGGAATCCCTCACATCCGACTTCGGCCAGAGCACACCGGCGCTCGCCCGCACGGTGCAGCTCGTCTCCGGCGACTACCTGCTGACCGTCAACCCGGTCGACGGCAGCGAGATCGAGGCCTGCCCACCCGGAGAGCGACCAGGCAGGCCGCAGAAGCTCACCGCCGCCGAACGCGCCGAGACCGAGCGCGCCGCCCGGCCGCCCGTCCCGCCCGGCCCCGCGCTGCCGGTGCTCCCTCTCCTGGAGCGCCAGGACGAGCGCGAGAGCCTCGTACGGCTGCTCGCCCGTGGTCGCTCCGTCCGCCTCACCGGCCCGGCCGGCTCGGGCCGCACCGCGCTCCTCGACCTCGTCGCCGAGGACTGCTCCGACCTCGCCCCCGACGGCGTGGTCCGCCTCAGCGGCTTCCACCGCACTCCGGACGACCTGCTCCACGACCTCTTCTACGCCGTCCACAACGCGCCCCTGCACCGGCCGGACAAGGACGAACTGCTCGCACTGGTCCGGGAGATCGGCGCGGTCGTCGTCGTCGACGACATCGAGTTCGGCGGCGCCGGACTCGACGAGCTCCTCGACGCCACCCCCGAATGCGCCTTCCTGATCGGCGCCACCCCGGACGTGCCCGCGCCGTCCGCGGACTCGGAGGTCGAGGAGGTCGTCCTCGGCGGACTCGACCGGGCCGTGGGCGTGGACATCCTGGAGCGCGCCGTCGGCCGCGTCCTGACCGAGGAGGAGGCCAACTGGGCGGGCGACCTCTGGTTCGAGTCCGAGGGCCTGCCCCTGCGGTTCGTCCAGGCCGGCGCCCTGCTTCGGCAGCGCGACCAGCTGCGGGCCAGCACCGGCGCGGTGGACGAGTACGGCGTCTTCGAGGACGTGCGGCCCCCGGTCGACGCCCCGCTCGACGCGGCCGCCGAGGACGGCGAGGAGATCCCGCTCCCCTCGCTCGGCGAGGCCGCCGCGCCCGCCCCGCTGCTCGCCTCCCGGCTCAGCACCTCCGCCCGCACCGCCCTGCGCTTCGCCGTCGCCCTGGGCGGCGAGGTGCCGCACCAGGCGCATCTGCCCGCGCTGGTCGGCGACACCCACGCGGACGCCGCGCTCGGCGAGCTGGCCGCCTGCGGGCTGGTCACCCCGGTCGGCTCCCGCTACCGCCTCGCGGCCGGCGTACAGGCCCAGCTGGAGACCGCCGGATACGCCGACGACCTCGCCGCCGACGCCCTCACCGCCGCCCAGCACTACGCCTGGTGGGCCGGGCACCCCTCGGTCACCCCGGAGCGGGTGTGCGCCGAGGCCGACGCCGTGCTCGCCGCGCTGACCGTCCTGGTGCCCGGGACGACGCCCCCGGCCGAGGGCGAGGAGTGCACCACCGTCCAGCTCGCCCGCACGGCCGCGCCGGCCTTCGCCGCGGGCCTGCACTGGAGCGCCTGGGACCGGGCGCTGCGGGCCGGCGCCGAAGCCGCCCAGCTGTCCGGGGAGGTGTACGAACAGGCCTACTTCCACCACGAGTTGGGCATCCTCGCGCTCTGCGGCGGACAGTTCGAGCGGGCCCGCGCCGAACTGGAGGCCTCCATCGGCCTGCGCGGTGCCCTCGCCGACAAGCGCGGCACGGTCTCCGGCCGCCGCGCGCTCGCCCTGGTCGCCGACCGTACGGGCGAGGTGCCGGGCCTGGGAGCCCTGGCGGGCGAGGAGATGCCCGACGCGCGGTACGAGGAGTCGGCCTCGCCGCCCGGCGGCATCCCCGCGGCCCACCCGCTGTCGCGGCCGGCCGCCGGCGACCTCCTGGTGTCCCACCAGGCCTCGGACCCGGCCCCGAAGCCCCAGGGCGGCCTGCGTCGCCTGGCCCGCCGCAACCTGGTCGCGGCCGGTTCCGGCGCCCTGCTCGCCGCCGTCCTCGGCACGGTCGTCACGCTCGGCATGACGTCGCAGAACAGCGCCGACAACCCGGCCAACAACGTGAGCGTCAACCCGTCCGCCAGTGCGGGCACCGACGACGGCAGCCTCGGCGCGGACCCGAAGAAGGACGACGGAAGCGACGACGACACCGGGACCGCCACCAGCCGTCCGACGGATCCCGGTTCCGACGGGACGCTCGGCACCTCGGCGGACCCGGCCCAGCCCTCGGACGACGCGAGCGGCACGCACAGGCCCGGCGGCGGGGGCCCGACGGGCAGGCCGACCACCAAGCCGCCGACGTCCAAGCCGCCCACGTCCAAGCCGCCGACCAGCAAGCCGCCGACGTCGAAGCCGCCGACGTCGAGCACGCCGACGCCCACGCCGTCCGGCACGCCCAGCCCGACGCCGTCGTCCTCGTCGAGCCCGTCCACCTCCGACTCGGCCAGTGGATCCGCCTCCAGCGCCCCGGCCGCGTCGAGCAGTTCGGCGGACGCGCCGGGGAGCGGCGGCCCCGGTCCCGTCATCTGAGACCGGACAACAAGAAGGCCGGGTCCCCGCTCAGGGACCCGGCCCGCACGGCCGGACGGACGACTGTCCGTCAGAACAGGCGCAGCTTGTCGTCCTCGATGCCCCTGAGGGCGTCGTAGTCCAGGACCTGGCAGCCGATGCCCCGGTCCGTGGCGAGGACGCGGGCCTGCGGCTTGATCTCCTGGGCGGCGAAGATGCCGCGGACGGGGGCGAGATGCGGATCGCGGTTCAACAGCTCCAGGTAGCGCGTGAGTTGCTCCACGCCGTCGATCTCGCCGCGCCGCTTGATCTCCACGGCGACGGTCTGCCCCTCGGCGTCCCGGCACAGGATGTCGACCGGGCCGATGGCGGTCATGTACTCGCGGCGGATCAGGGTGTAGCCGTCGCCGAGCGTCTCGATGCGGTCGGCGAGCAGCTCCTGGAGGTGCGCTTCCACGCCGTCCTTGATCAGGCCGGGGTCCACGCCGAGTTCGTGCGAGGAGTCGTGGAGGACTTCCTCCATCGTGATGATCAGCTTCTCGCCTGTTTTGTTGACGACGGTCCAGACGCCTTCTTCCTCGCCGGTCCCCTCCTTCAGCGTGCAGGGCGGCGACATCCAGTTGAGGGGCTTGTAGGCCCGGTCGTCCGCGTGGATGGAGACGCTGCCGTCCGCCTTGACCAGGATCAGGCGGGGAGCCGAGGGCAGGTGGGCGGTGAGCCGGCCGGCGTAGTCGACCGAGCACCGGGCAATGACGAGACGCATGGAGGGCAACGCTACTCGAAGTCCCGCCACCCTCGCGATTCGCCCACCCGACTCCCGTCACCGGCCTCGATCGAGACTCTTCGGGTCGCCCCTTTTACTTCGGAAACAGGCGTTCATCCCTGGCCGATTGTGTGCCCAAAGGGATCGGCCCATGTGCGCAATCTCCTGGTGCGGTCACCGTCCGTTGCCTACCGTAGTGAACGGGAGGTCGCGATGCGTGTACTCAGCGTGTTCGGTATTGCGAACTCTCTTACCTGTCCGGCAACCCCTGCTGTTCGGGGGTGCGAGAGGAGTACCCATGTCGCTCGACGTCTCACCGGCCCTACTCGAACAGGCCGAGCGAGGCGAGGTCGACGAAGCCGATTTCGTCGACTGCGTCCGGACCTCCCTGCCTTACGCATGGGAGATGATCAGCTCCCTGGTGGCCCAGCTGAAGGTGGACGGCGGAGAGTTCGCCGACAACCAGACGCCTCCGCCGGACGAGCAGGCACGGGGCCAGCTGCTGCGCGCGCTCGCGAGTGATGCCATACGCGGCGCGCTGCAGCGGCACTTCGGTGTGCGGCTGGCCTTCCAGAACTGTCACCGGGTGGCGGTGTTTCCGGTGGACGCCTCGGTCGACGAGAGGCTGGCCCGCTTCACCTCGGTGCGCAGTCAGCTGCTGAACCAGTCCCCGGAGCTCCGGGACTGCTGACGCGGAGCTCCGGGACCGCTGACGCAGTGAGCCGCATGCTTGCCGCTCCACACGCGGGAGGTGCAATCAGTACAGGGGCGGCAAGCTCTCCTCGCGACACGGGCCTCGACCGGCGTGGCGGAGGGATCCCTCAGCGGAGGTGGGGGAGGACCTCGGCGCCCAACCGCCGTACGTTCTCCTCGGTCGCCGCCAGGTCTCCCGAGCCCTCGACGAGCAGGGCGAAGCGGGAGATGCCGGTCCGCTCCGAGGTCGCCGCGAGCCGGTCGACACACAGGCGCGGGGTGCCCACCGGGTGCAGTCCGCAGAGCAGTTCGGTGTACGCCAGCGGGTCGCGCATCGAGCGGGTGCGGCCGTCCACGGTGACATGGGCCTCCAGGCCCTGCCTGAGCCAGCCCGGCATCGCCTTCAGCAGGGTCTCCGCCGCGTCGGTGCGCCGGTCGGCGATCTGGCAGACGCCGGCGGAGACATGTGCCGCGCCCGCGATCTCGTCCGGCGTTCGTCCCGCCGCACGCGCCAACTGCCGCCACAGGGCCACCATCTCGGCCTTCTCCTCGTCCCCGACGTGCATGCCGAGCAGCATCGGCAGCCCGCGTTCGGCCGCCAGCCGGACGCTCGCCGGGGAGGTGCAGGCGACGACGACCTCGGGGCCCGGGGTCTCCGTCAGCGCCTCGGAGGGGCGCGGGACCACGGGTACCTCGCGGAAGGAGAACCGTTCCCCCGTGGCCGACACCGACGGCTCGCGCAGCCAGCGCAGCAGCAGGTCGAGCGAGTCCGGGAACCCGTGCTCGTATGCTTCGAGCCCCGGTCCGAACACCTCCAGGTCCACCCACGGCCCGCCGCGCCCCACGCCGAGCGTGAGGCGCCCGCCGCTCGTCACGTGCAGCAGCGCGGCCTGCTCGCCGAGGGCCACGGGGTGGACGGTGGGCAGTACGCTGACCGCCGTGCCGACCCGGATACGGTGGGTGCGCCCCAGCAGCAGCGCGGCGAGGGTGATCGCCGACGGGCATGTGCCGTACGGCACGAAGTGGTGCTCGGCCAGCCAGACCGCGTCCAGCCCCGCCTCCTCGGCGACCTCCGCCGAGCGGACCGCCCGGTGCAGTGCCTCCCCTTGGCCCTGGCCCGGGAACTGGGCCGCCAGCACAAAACTTCCGACGTGCATCGCTCTTTTCCTGCTTCCCTTGGCTCCGACACGGAGCTCCCCCACCCGGCATAACCGTGCGACACGTGCCGAGGACACGGCCTGGCGAAGAGATTTGCGGATTGTCTGCAGAACCGGTCGCTCGGAAAGGGGACTTGTGCGGGTTGGTGCCCTTCGCGTACCCCCGTCCGGGCCGCGTAGGCTGGACTGAGCCCGTGCATCCTGTAGAGCCCCGTGAGGTGTTCCGTGTCCCCGCGTCGCAACCGGCCCAAGGGCCCCCGTGAAGCGGACTCGTCCGGCCGCAGCGCCGAGGACGACCGCGCCGGCCGTTACGGCGGCTGGCAGTCCACGGAGAGCTGGCAGGGCGAGGAGTGGAGCGTGCGTCACGTGGCCGGGGCGAGCTCCGAGGGCAAGACGTACCGCTGCCCGGGCTGCGACCAGGCGATCGCCTCCGGCGTCCCGCACGTGGTGGCCTGGCCGGAGCACGCGGGCGTCGACGACCGCCGGCACTGGCACAAGGCCTGCTGGAACGCGAAGGACCGCCGCACCACGCGGGTGCAGCGGTCCCGTAACGCGCCGAGGTTCTAGTACGGGGCTCAGACGTCCCGGCTCTGCAGGAGCGCGTGGGCGCCGGCGTACGCGGCCGCCGTCACGCCCAGGACGATCCACAGCGGGTCCCAGCCGGACGGGCCGGAGTCGCTCAGCGAGTTGGCGTAGAAGACGCTCAGCTGGTTGGGGATCGAGTACTCCAGCAGGGCCTGGCGCACGTCCTCCAGCGACTGCGAGAACATGAACAGCGCGATCACCAGCGGGGCGAGCAGGAGCCCGATCATGATGGTGATGGCGCCCGCCGAGTGCCGGATGATCGAGCCGACGACGAGCGAGAGCAGCCCCAGCAGCGCGAGGTAGAGGCTGACGCCGACCGTGCCCTTCAGCCACTCCGCGCCGGACGGGTCCTTGATGCCGGTGCCGTCCAGCATCGAGACCTGCGTCATGGCGACGAACGAGGACGCCGCCAGGGTCACCACGAAGGCGACCACGAAGAACACGATGCCCTTCGCCGCGAGCACCCGGCCCCGGCTGGGGCAGGCGGTCATCGTCGTACGGATCATGCCCGTGCCGTACTCCGAGGCCGTGGTCAGCACGCCGAGCGTGATGATGCACATGCTGCCCAGCAGCAGCCCGAAGAAGCCGAGGCCCAGCGGGCTCTGGCCGGACATGTCCGAGTCCGAGGCGTTGCTGCTGACCACGGCACCGGCCAGCAGGCCGATACCGACGACGAGCAGCACGAACACGCCGAGCGTCCACATCGTCGAACGCACCGACTTGATCTTCGTCCACTCGGACGCGAGCGCGTGCCCGAGGTGCGTCTTGACCACCGGGATCGGCGAGGTGTAACCGGCGTACGGCCCGCCGGGCGCCGCCTGCCAGTTCGGCGCGGCCTCGGCCGCCTGCGGCATGGGGGGCTGGTGGGTGCTCATCGGGCGTCCTCGGGCTTGGTCAGGTCGGCGGGAGCGGCGGTCTGCGCGGGCGCGGCGACCGGGGCGGCGGACGGCTGAGGTGACGATTCGGCAGCCGGGACAGCGGGGGCCGGCGCGGCCTGGTTCCCGGGCGTCGCGTACGGGTTCGGTCCGCCCGCGGGCGCGCCGGGGGCGTACGGGCCGGGCGCGGCGGGGCCGCCGTACGGGCCCGCGGGCGCGGCGCCCTGCGGCGGGGTGAACGGCTGGCCCCCCTGCTGGGGCGGCGGCGGGGCGTACCAGCCCGGCTGGCCCTGGCCCGGTACCGGCATCGGCGGCTGCGCGCCGGGCGGCAGCGGCTGCTGGAGGCCGGCCCGCTGGTCGATGGAGGAGCGGTAGTCCACGGCGCCCTGCGTCATCCGCATGTACGCCTCCTCCAGGGAGGCCTGGTGCGGCGACAGCTCCCACAGCCGGACGTCGGCCTCGTGTGCCAGGTCACTGATACGAGGGAGCGGCAGGCCCATGACGCGCAGCGCGCCGTCCTGTTCCGGCAGCACCTGCCCGCCCGCCTCGGTGAGCGCGGACGTCAGCTTCTCGCGCAGCTGGGGCTCGGTGTCGGGCGTCCGCACACGGGCGAAGTCGGCCGAGTTCGCCGAGATGAAGTCCTTCACGCTCATGTCGGCGAGGAGCTGTCCGCGCCCGATCACGATGAGGTGGTCGGCGGTCAGCGCCATCTCGCTCATCAGGTGGCTGGAGACGAACACGGTCCGTCCCTCGGCCGCCAGCGCCTTCATCAGGTTCCGCACCCAGAGGATGCCCTCGGGGTCGAGGCCGTTGACCGGCTCGTCGAACAGCAGGACCTGCGGGTCGCCGAGCAGCGCGGCGGCGATGCCGAGGCGCTGTCCCATGCCGAGCGAGAAGCCCTTGGACCGCTTCTTCGCCACGTCCTGCAGGCCCACCACCCCGAGCACCTCGTCGACCCGGCGCTCCGGGATGCCCGACAGCTGGGCCAGGCAGAGCAGGTGGTTACGGGCGTGCCGGCCGCCGTGCACGGCCTTGGCGTCGAGCAGCGCGCCGACCTGACGCGGGGCGTTCGGCAGCTTGCGGTACGGGTAGCCGCCGATCGTCACCGTGCCCGACGTGGGGTTGTCCAGGCCGAGGATCATTCGCATGGTCGTCGACTTGCCGGAGCCGTTGGGCCCGAGGAAGCCGGTGACGGCCCCGGGCCGTACCTGGAAGGAAAGGTTGTAGACGGCGGTCTTGTCGCCGTAGCGCTTGGTCAGGCCGACAGCCTCGATCATGCTCCGCACCCATCGAAAGGTTCAGGACAGCGGGGCACACGCCCCCGTAAGGGTTAGGAGGATAACCGGGCGCTGACGGTTCCGCCCAAGAGAGAGCAAAGACGAAACCGGTGCTAGGCGTCCCGCTTCTTCAGCAGGATGTAGCCGCCGGTGAGGGCCGCGACCACCCACAGGCCCATGATGCCGAGACCGCCCCAGGGGCCGTAGGGGGTGTCGTCGTCGACGCGGGGGACCACCTGCATGATGCGGCTGCCGGCCTGGTCCGGCAGGAACCGGCCGATCTTCTTCGTGGCGTCGACGTTGCCGAGGATGTTGGAGATCAGGAAGAAGAACGGCATCAGGATGCCGAGCGACAGCATGGGGGAGCGCAGCATCGAGGCGACGCCCATCGAGAACATGGCGATGAGGGTCATGTACAGCCCGCCGCCGATCACCGCGCGCAGCACGCCGGGGTCGCCGATCTCCGTCCGGTGCGAACCGAGCAGCGACTGCCCGAGGAAGAACGCGGCGAAGCTGGTCGCCATGCCGACGGCCAGGGCGAGCGCGGCCGCCACCGCGATCTTGCTGAACAGGAAGGTGCCCCGTTGCGGCACGGCCGCCAGCGAGGTGCGGATCATGCCGGTGCTGTACTCGTTCGACACCACGAGCACCCCGAACACGATCATCGCCAGCTGCCCGAGGGTCATGCCCGCGAAGCTGACGACGGTCGGATCGAAGTTGAGCCGCTCGCGCGCGGGCATCCTGTCGAACTGGCTCCGCGACAGGGCGGAGATCAGCATGCCGACGGCGATGGTGACGACCACGGCGAGGGACAGCGTCCACACGGTGGACGCCACGGACCGGATCTTCGTCCACTCGGACCTGATGACCTGGACGGCCGCCATGGCTCAGGCTCCCTTCCAGTCGGCGCCCCAGTCCCTGGGGACCGAGGCGGTCTCGGAGTGCGCGTGGTACTCCACCGACTCCGCCGTCAGCCGCATGAAGGCCTCCTCCAGCGAGGCCTGCTGCGGGCTCAGCTCGTGCAGCACGATCCCGTGCCGGCTGGCCAGCTCGCCGATCGGCTCGGCCTTGCCGCCCTCCACCTCCAACGCCTCGCCGCCCGCCTCCACGACCGTGATCCCGGCCTCGTGCAGCACGTCCAGCAGCCGCTCGCGCTGCGGGGTGCGGATCCGGACGTACGACCGCGAGTTCTGCCGGATGAAGTCGGCCATGGTGGTGTCGGCGAGCAGCCGGCCCTGCCCGATGACGACGAGGTGTTCGGCGGTCAGCGCCATCTCGCTCATCAGATGGCTCGACACGAAGACGGTCCGCCCCTGCCCGGCCAGGGACTTCATCAGGGTCCGGATCCAGTGGATGCCCTCGGGGTCCAGCCCGTTGACGGGCTCGTCGAACATCAGGATCCGGGGATCGCCGAGCAGCGCGCCGGCGATGCCGAGCCGCTGCCCCATGCCCAGCGAGAACCCCTTGGCCTTCTTGCGCGCCACGGCCGTGAGCCCCACGGTGTCGAGCACCTCGTGCACCCTGCTCGTCGGGATCCCGTTGCTCTGCGCGAGGCACAGCAGGTGGTTGAAGGCGCTCCGCCCGCCGTGCACGGCCTTGGCGTCCAGCAGCGCCCCGATGTACGTCAGCGGATCCTTCAGCTGGTCGAAGTGTCTGCCGTCGATGCGGACGTCCCCGGCGGTGGGATGGTCGAGCCCGAGGATCATCCGCATGGTCGTCGACTTGCCGGCACCGTTGGGTCCGAGGAACCCCGTGACGATGCCCGGCCGGACGGAGAAGGTCAGGTTGTTCACCGCGACCTTCTCGCCGTACCGCTTGGTGAGCCCCTCTAGCTCGATCATGCGCACACGCTAGAACGGGACGAAGCCCCCTGCCACCGGAGCGGCAGGGGGCTTCGCTGTCGTTCAGCGGGTGAACGCCCGTGGGTTACCGGGACTGCTGGGCCGGCACACCGCGGGAGACCGGCTCGTCGTCGGCGGGCGTGCCGGCGGCGGCGACCGCGGCACCGGTCAGCGTGGCGAGCATCTCGCGGACGTTCGTCAGCTGGGCGTTGATCGAGTCGCGGCGGTTGGTCAGGGCGGCCAGCTCGCGCTCGGATTCCGAGCGGATGCGGTCGGCCTTGGCGTTGGCGTCGGCCACGATGTCCTCGGCCTGGCGCTGCGCCGTCTCGACGGTCTGGCGGGCACGGCGCTCGGCGTCGGTGCGCAGCTTCTCGGCCTCCAGGCGCAGCTGCTCGGCGCGGTGCTCGATCTCGGCGAGGCGCTTCTCGGCCTTCTGCTGACGCGAGGCCAGGTCGCGCTCGGACTGCTCGCGGCGCTTGGCGAGGTTCGTCTCGAAGTCGGCGGCGGCCTGCGCGGCCTTGGCGCGGGTCTCCTCGAAGAGGGCGTCGGCCTCCTCGCGCTTGGACTGCGCGTCCTTCTGAGCCTCGGCGCGCAGCTGCGAGGCCTCACTCTTGGCCTTCTCGACGATCCGGACGCCCTCGTCCTCGGCCTTGGACTTGCGCTCCGCGGCGAACGACTCCGCGTCGTTGCGGACCTGCTGGGCCGCCGACTCGGCGAGCTCGCGGTGCTGCTCGGCGGCGCGCCGGGCCTCGTCCCGCAGGTCCTTGGCCTCTTCCTCGGCGAGGCGGAGGATCTTCTCGACCCGCGCGCCGAGACCCGCGTACGACGGCTCGGCGTCGGTGACCTGGGCCTGTGCGTTCTGCGTTTCGAGGTGGAGCTCCTCGATGCGCTTTTCCAGAGCGGTGATGCGGGAGAGAGCGCTGTCACGGTCGGAGACGAGCTTGGAGATTCGTTCGTCCACCTGAGCGCGGTCGTACCCACGCCGCACAAGCTCGAAGCCGTAGGGGGAAGTGTCGCTCATGGGGTTCCTGTCGAAAGAGACCGGTGAGGTGATAGGGGGAATCCTAGGGGCCGAAGCGGTGTGTCATCGAGCGGATACGTGTTTGATCTGGAGAATGACACCACTTTTGGGTGGCTGAACATGGGACGGCTTGCCAAATTCTGGGGCAAAGTCCCCCAGGAGACACGCAAACCGCCCGACCACGCTAGCCATCCGACGACTTGCCACCCGAACGAGGGGCACCGACGGTCGCGCCCGCCTTGACTCCGCCGTCCTTGCCGGCCGCCGGGGCCTCGAAGGACTCCAACGCCTCAAGGACGTCCTGGACACGGGAGATCTCCGCGTTGATGTCCTCGCGCCGGCGCACCAGGACCTCCAGTTCGCGCTTACCCTCCTCGACCGTGCGCTTGGCCTCGCGGATCGCCTCGGCCCGGAGCTCCTCGGCCTCCTTGACCAGCGTGGCCTTCTTCTGCTCGGCCTCCTTGAGCAGCCCCTCCGCCTTCTTGACGGCGGCGATGCGCACCTTGCCCGCCTCGGAGTTCGCCTCCGACACCAGCTCCTTGGCCTTCGCCTGCGCCTTGGCGAGCTGCTCCTCGGCGGCCTTGATGAGCGCGTCGCAGCGGTCCCCGGTGGACTTCATGGTCTCGGCGGCCTCGCGGCGGGCCCGCTCGTGCAGACCCTCGATCTCGCCGGTGATGCGGTCGCGCAGCTCCTGCGCCCGCTCCCTGATGGCGGTCGCGTCCCGGCGGGCGCCGACGAGCAGCTCGTCCGCGTCGGTACGGGACTTCTCCACCAGGGCGTTGCCCTCGACCGTCGCCTCGGAGACGAGCCGCTCCGCCTCGCTGCGGGCCGCGCCGACCATGGTGTCGGCCTGCGCCTCGGCGTCCGCCGTGGCCTTCTGCGCCTGCTGCTGCGCCTCGGTGAGCAGCTTGTCGGCCTCGGCCGTGGTCTCCGTGATGAGCGTGTCGACCTGCTCGGCCGCCTCGGAGCGCCGCTTGTTGGCTTCCTTGCGGGCCTCGTCCAGCATCCGCTCGGACTCCTCGCGGGCGGCGTTGACCAGCCGCTCGGCCTCGGCCTGAGCGTCGGCCCTGACCCGCTCGGACTCGGTGCGGATCCGCTCGGCGTGCTGCTGTGCGGAGCCGATCGTCTCGGCGGCCTCGGCGCGCAGCCGCTCCGCGTCCCCGGTGGCGTCCGTGATCAGCTTCTCGGCCTTGGCGATGGCCTCGGCCCGGACCCGGTCGGCCTCCGTGATGGTTTCCGTCTGGAGCCGCTCGGCCTCGTTGCGTGCCTCGGTGATGAGGGTGTCCGCCTGCGTCGCCGCGTCCGAGCGGATGCGGTTGGCGTCGTCCCGGGCCTCGGCACGCGTGCGCGTGGCGGCCTGATCGGCCTCCGCGATGGCGTCCGAGGCCTCCGTGCGCACCCGCTGGGCGTGCGCGGCCGCGTCCGAACGCAGCCGCTCGGCCTCGGCGATCGCCTCCGCCATCGTCCGCTCGGCGAGCGCCTTGGCCGCCTCGGACTCCTCCTGCGTCTCGCGCCGGACGCGGCTCGCGTCCTCGCCGGCCCGCTCCCGCTCGGCGTAGGCGTCGGCGCGGACCCGGTCCGCCTCCTCCTCGGCCTCCCGGCGGGTACGGTCCGCCGCGTGCTCGGCGGCGGAGCGCAGTCCGGTGATCTCCTCCTGCGCCTGCTCGTGCAGGCCGACGACGGAGTCCCGCACCTGCTGGGCGTGCTGCTCGGCCGCCGACACCATCTCGGTGGCGCGCCGGTCGGCCTCCTCGACCAGGCGCACGGCCTCGGTCTGCGCCTCCTCGACGCGCTTGCGCGCCGAGGCCAGCAGCTCCTCGCTCTGCTCGCGCGCCCGCTCGCGCTCCTGGTCGGCCTCCTGGCGGGCGGAGCCGAGCAGTTCCTCGGCCTCGCGCCGGCGTCGGACGGCCTCCTCCTGGGCGGCGGCCAGCGTCTCGGACGCCTCCGTGCCCAGCCGCTCCGCGGCGGCCTGGGCCTCGGCCCGCACCCGATCGGCGGTGTCCTGCGCCTCCGTCTTCAGCCGCTCGGCCTCGGCGGCGGCCTCCGAACGCAGGCGTACGGCGATGGCCTCGCCCTCCGCGCGGGACGCGGACGCGTCCGAGGCGGCCTCGTTGCGCAGCCGGTCGGCCTCGGCGTCCGCCTGCTGCTGGAGCGTACGGATCCGCTCGGCGGCCTCGTTGCGCAGCCGCTCGGTCTCCTCCGCGGCCTCGCGCCGGATGCGGGTGGCCTCGTCGCGGGCGTCGGACAGCGCCTGCTCGGCGGCGGTCACCCGCTCCTCGGCCTCGGTGTGCAGCCGGGTCAGCTCGCCGGCCGCCTCGTCCCGCCGGGCCTGGACCGCGCGCTCGGCCTCCTCGCGCAGCTCGCGCGCGGCCCGCTCGGCGTCCGCGCGGAGCGCCTCGGCCTGCTCGTCGGCCTCCGCGCGGTGCCGCTCGGCCTCCTTGCGGGTGCGCTCCAGGGTCTCCTCGGCCTGTCGGCGCAGCGTGGTGGCGCGCTCGATCGCCTCCGTACGGACCTTCTCGCTGTCCGTGGTGGCGCTCTGGCGCAGCTCGTCGGCGTCGGCCTTCGCCTTGGCCAGCAGCTCCTCGGCGGACTTGGCCGCCTCCTCGATCTGCACCACGGCCTCGCGCCGGGCCTCGGCGCGGATGCTCTCGCCCTCGGCGGCCGCGTCGGCGCGCAGCTGCTCGGCGTCGCCGCGCAGCCGGCGGGCCTCCTCCTGCAGCTCGACCGTCTTGGCGCGGTACTCCTTGGTGTCGTCCTTCGCCGCGCCCTTGAGCTGCTCGGCGATGTCGTGCGCCTCGGCGCGCAACCGGTCCGCCTCGGCCTCGGCCTCGGTGCGGATCCGCTCGGCCTCCTCGACCGCCGCCCGGGTGGTCTGCCGGGCCTCGTCCGCGGCCTTGTTCAGCACGTCCTCGGCGGTCTTCGCGGCCTTGCCCAGCTGGGAGGCGGCCTCCTCGGCGGTGACGCTGCGGGCCTTCTCGCCGGCCTCGGCGACGATCTTCTCGGCCTCGGCGCGGGCGTCGGTGACGAGCTGCTCGGCCTCGGCCTTGGTGCTCTCGGCCTCCTTGGTGGCCTCGCTGACCAGCCGGGCGACCTGCTCCTTGGCGGTGCGGGTGCGCGTCTCGTTGGCCGCCTCGGCGCTCGACAGCGCCTTGGCGGCGGCCTCCTTGGCCTCGGTGAGAAGCTTCTCGGCCTCGGACTGCGCCTTGCGCAGCGCCTCCTCGGCCTCGGCGATGCGCTGCTCGGCGGCCCGGCTCAGCTCGCCCGCCTGGCGTCGGGCGGCGTCCGACTCCGAGACGGTGGAGGTGCGCAGTGCCTCGGCGTGGTCGGTGGCCTCCTGGGCCTGTGTGGAGGCGGCGTTCAGCAGCCGCTCGGCGTCGGTGCGGGCGCGGCGCAGGATCTGCTCGGCCTCGGCGCGGGCGCCCTCGGCGTCGCTCTGCAGCCGCTGCCGGGCCTCGCCGGTCAGCCGCTCGGCCTCCGCGCGGGCGGCCGCCATGGCCTGCTCGGCCTCGGCCCGGGACTCGTCGAGGAGCCGGCGGGCCTGGGACTCCGTACGGGCCCGCAGCTGCTCCGCCCACGCCACGTTCTCGTTGACGTGCGACTCGACGGTCTGCCGGCGCTCGGCCAGCTCCTGGTCCAGCTGCTGGCGGCGGGCCACGGCCTCGGCGTGCAGCTCGGCCTGGAGCCGGGCCGCCTGCTCGGCGTGCTCCTGCAGGATGCGCTGGGTCTGCGCGCGGGCCTGGCTCAGCTCCCGCTCGGCGTCCTGGCGCAGCTGATCGGCCTGCACCTGCGCGTTCCGCAGCAGCTGTTCGGCCTGATAGCCGATGTCACCGCCGTCGAACGCGGGCCGGGACATGATGGTGCGCCGCGCCTCGTGCAGCTTGGCGCGCAGCACCTCGACCTGGTAGCCGAGGTCCTCGGCGTGCTGGATCGCCTTTTCCCGCTCGGTCTTCAGCCGCTTCATCTCGGCCTCGAACCGAGAGAGGTGGTCGACGTCAGCCGCCGGCTCTCGCTCCTGGCTCTCGTAGCCCCGCACTGCGCGGTCCCATCCGTCCCCTGGTCGCAAGCTTCTCCATACGAGCTCCGTCCATCCGCCGAACGGGGCCCCCGGGGAATGGTGTCAGATCAACGGCGGAGCACGGGCTGCTGCCCCGACGCTCGTCCCCCGTAACCCGGACCCCGGCATGCGGCCGCCCTGGGTGAAGCGACGACCGCCCCCAACCCTACCGGCCCCTCTGTACGAGGGTCAGTGCTCAGGTGACTCAACAGGCGCCGATGTGACCAGTTCTGTCAGTACACCGTGGCAATCCTTGGGGTGCAGGAAGGTGATCCGCGACCCCATGGAGCCGCGCCGTGGCTCGTCGTACAGAACGCGTACGCCCTTTCCACGGATCGCGTCGGCGTCGGAGTCGACATCCGCCGTACCGAAGGCGATGTGGTGGACGCCCTCGCCGTTCTTCGCCAGCCACTTGCCGACCGCGGAGTCCTCCCGGGTCGGTTCGAGCAGCTGGAGGTACGACGCCCCGCCGTCGGACGTATCGTTGATCTTGAGCATGGCCTCGCGCACGCCCTGCTCCTCGTTGACCTCGGAGTGGAAGACCTCGAAGCCGTAGGTGGCCTTGTAGAACTCGACAGTCGCGTCGAGGTCATGACAGGCGATCCCGATGTGGTCGATTCGCGTCAGCATGTTTTCAGTGCAGCGCTCCGGAGGTGGTTACGCAACGTGCGCGCGATCACACCGACGGCCCGATGACGGCGCGGCGTACCGCTCAGTACATTCGAAGTAAACCCTCGTTCACTCCTCAGCTCTTGTGCAGCTGAAAGGGGATCGCACCTCATGTCAGGAACGAACAGCACGACGACCGTCATCGTCGCGGGTGCCCGCACCCCGATGGGTCGGTTGCTCGGCTCGCTCAAGTCTTTCTCCGGAGCCGACCTCGGTGGCTTCGCGATCAAGGCCGCCCTCGACCGTGCGGGGATCGGTGGCGACCAGGTGCAGTACGTGATCATGGGCCAGGTGCTGCAGGCCGGCGCCGGACAGATCCCGGCCCGCCAGGCCGCCGTCAAGGCCGGCATTCCGATGAACGTCCCGGCGCTCACGATCAACAAGGTCTGCCTGTCCGGCCTGGACGCGATCGCGCTGGCCGACCAGCTGATCCGCGCCGGCGAGTTCGACATCGTGGTCGCCGGCGGCCAGGAGTCCATGACCAACGCCCCTCACCTGCTGCCGAAGTCCCGCGAGGGCTTCAAGTACGGCGCGGTCGAGATGATCGACGCGATGGCCCACGACGGCCTGACCGACGCCTTCGAGGGCATCGCCATGGGCGAGTCCACCGAGAAGCACAACACGCGCCTCGGCATCAAGCGCCCGGAGCAGGACGAGATCGCCGCCCTGTCCCACCAGCGGGCGGCCGCCGCCCAGAAGAACGGCATCTTCGAGGCCGAGATCACCCCGATCGAGATCCCGCAGCGCAAGGGTGAGCCGGTCGTCTTCAGCAAGGACGAGGGCATCCGCGCCGACACGACCGCCGAGTCGCTCGGCAAGCTGCGCCCGGCTTTCTCGAAGGACGGCACGATCACCGCCGGCAGCTCGTCCCAGATCTCCGACGGTGCCGCGGCCGTGGTCGTCATGAGCAAGGCCAAGGCGCAGGAGCTCGGCCTGGACTGGATCGCCGAGATCGGCGCCCACGGCAATGTGGCCGGACCGGACAACTCGCTCCAGTCCCAGCCCTCCAACGCCATCCTGCACGCCCTCAAGAAGGAGGGCCTGGAGGTCTCCGACCTGGACCTGGTCGAGATCAACGAGGCCTTCGCCGCCGTGGCGGTCCAGTCAATGAAGGACCTCGGCGTGTCCACGGAAAAGGTGAATGTCAACGGTGGTGCGATTGCGCTCGGTCACCCGATCGGCATGTCCGGCGCCCGCCTGGTCCTCCACCTGGCGCTGGAGCTCAAGCGGCGCGGCGGCGGCGTCGGCGCGGCCGCGCTGTGCGGCGGCGGCGGCCAGGGCGACGCACTGATCGTGCGGGTGGCGAAGGCCTGATTTTCCCTTGCGTCTCGTACGTACGCGCGTGGCGGGTACGTACGAGACGTCTCGTGAGCGAACGGAGCTGTGATGCAGGACGTCTCCTCTCTGGTGGCCCAGGCCAGGGAAGGCCGGCCCCGGGCCGTGGCCCGGCTGATCTCCCTGGTGGAGGGGGCGTCTCCGCAGCTGAGGGAAGTCATGGCGGCCCTCGCGCCGCTGACCGGGAACGCGTACGTGGTCGGCCTCACCGGATCCCCGGGTGTCGGCAAGTCGACATCCACCTCGGCGCTGGTGACCGCGTACCGCAAGCAGGGCAAGCGGGTCGGCGTGCTGGCCGTCGACCCGTCCTCGCCCTTCTCGGGCGGCGCCCTGCTCGGCGACCGGGTGCGGATGTCGGAGCACGCCTCCGACCCGGGCGTCTACATCCGCTCGATGGCCACCCGCGGTCACCTGGGCGGCCTAGCCTGGTCGGCCCCACAGGCGATCCGCGTGCTGGACGCGGCCGGCTGCGACGTGATCCTGGTCGAGACGGTCGGCGTCGGCCAGTCGGAGGTGGAGATCGCCTCCCAGGCCGACACCTCCGTCGTGCTGCTGGCCCCCGGCATGGGCGACGGCATCCAGGCCGCCAAGGCGGGCATCCTGGAGATCGGCGACGTGTACGTCGTCAACAAGGCCGACCGTGACGGCGCGGACGCCACGGCCCGCGAGCTGAACCACATGCTCGGCCTGGGCGAGTCCCGCGGCCCCGGCGACTGGCGCCCGCCCATCGTCAAGACCGTCGCGGCCCGCGCCGAGGGCATCGACGAGGTCGTGGAGGCCCTGGAGAAGCACCGGGCGTGGATGGAGGAGCGCGGAGTGCTGGCGGAGCGCCGGCTGGCCCGCGCGTCCCGCGAGGTCGAGACGATCGCGGTGACGGCCCTGCGGGAACGCATCGGCGACCTGCACGGAGACCGCCACCTGGGCGCGCTCGCGGAGCGCATCGTGGCCGGTGAGCTGGACCCGTACCGCGCGGCGGACGAACTGGTGGCGAGCCTCACGGAGAGCTGACCGTCGCCGACCGTGCGCCACGGCTGCTAACTTGACCCGCATGTTCCTCCGCTTGGCGTAGAGCGCACCGAGCGCCCGCAGACGACCGTGGTGTCGACCGGCGTACTGCGTGGCGCGCTCAGGTGTCCCCTCTCCGCCTTTCTCCGAGGAACTTCGCGCATGTCCGCGCCCACGTCACCCTGTCCTCAGTCCACCGCGCGGCGCCCGTCGTACGCCGCCGTCCTGCGTGTCCCGCAGGCGCGCCGCACCTTCGTCGCCGTCCTGGTCGCCCGGCTGTCGTACGGCACGGTCGCGCTGTCCGTGCTGCTGTCGGTGACCCGGGCGACCGGCTCGTACGCCGTCTCCGGCGCCGTGATGGCCGTCTTCGGCGCCTCGGCGGTCTCCCTGCTGCCCGCGCGGGCGGCCCTGGTCGACCGCCACGGCCCGCGTCGCGCGCTGCTGCCCATGGCGGTGCTGCACAGCCTCCTGCTCTGCGCCCTGGCGGCCCTGACCGTGCGACCCGGCGCGTCCCCGGCGTCGCTCGCCCTGGCCGCGGGCCTCGCGGGTGCCTGCGCGCCCCCGCTCGGTCCCACCATGCGCACGGTGTGGTCCGAACTCCTCGACGACCGGCGCCTGTTGCAGCGCGCGTACAGCCTGGACGGTGTGGCCGAGGAACTGCTGTTCGTCTCCGGACCGGCCCTGGTCGGCGTCCTGCTGCGCTTCACGCAACCGGCCGCCGGTCTGCTGCTGAGCGCGGCGCTCATGGTGACGGGGACCTGCGCGTTCGTGACGTCACCGGTGGTGGGCGGCCGGGGGCGGCAGAAGGCCGCCGGTCCCCGGCACCGGTCCCGCGGCTTCCCGGCCGGCCTGCGCGGACCGGTCGTCGCGGCGGCGGGCCTGGGCCTGGCCCTGAGCGGTGTCGAGCTGCTGGTGATGGCCTTCGCGGGGCAGCGGTCGCACGACGACGCCGTGGTCCCGTGGATCCTGGGCGCCCTGTCGGCGGGCAGCGCCGTGGGAGGTCTGCTGAACGGGGCCGTGAACTGGCGCCGGTCGGCCGGTGCCCGCCTGCCGTGGCTCACGGCCGGGCTGGGCGTGGCCCTGGCCCTGGCGGGTCTCGCGCCCGGTCCCTGGACGCTCGCCGCGGCCATGGCCTGTGCCGGGGTCTTCGTCGCCCCGACCCTGACGACCGCGTACCTCCTCGCCGAGGAGACGACCGACGAGGGTGCCCGCACGAGGGCGGGGGCCTGGGTGAACGCGGCGGTGAACGCGGGAACCTCGGCCGGATCGGTGGCGGCCGGGACGCTGATCGGCCGGCTGCCGCTGTGGGGGTGCTTCGCCCTGGCCGGCGCGGTGGCCGCGCTGACGGCGCTGTGCGTCGCCAGGCCGGGGCCGCTCACGCCGCTCGCGCGCACCCCGTGACGCCGGTGCGGGGCGCCGAACCGCAGGCGGGACCTGACCTTCCCGCCTGCCGCTCGGCGCGTGCCGAGGTCAGGGGCGCCCCCGCTGCCCCCTCAGATGCTCCGCGATCGGCTTCAGGGCCTTGTCCAGCTCCCCCAGCGCCTCCGGCGACAGCAGGTCGATGAAGTGCCTGCGCACGGACGACACATGGTGCGGCGCGACCTTCTGCATCGTCTCCATGCCGTGGTCCGTGAGCACCGCGTACAGTCCGCGACGGTCGGACTCGCAGTTCTCGCGTCGCACCAGGTTCGCGTTCTCCATGCGCGTGATCTGGTGCGAGAGGCGGCTCTTGGACTGGAGAGTGGCGGACGCGAGGTCGCTCATCCTCATGCGTACGTCCTCGGACTCGGACAGGTTCACGAGGATCTCGTAGTCGTTCATAGTCAGGCCGAACGGCTGCAGGTCCTTTTCGAGCTGGTACGTCAACAGCCTGTTGACCTCCAGGTGGGTGCGCCAGGCGCACTGCTCCGCATCGGTCAGCCAGCGCGTGGCCGTCTCGGTCTCCATGAATGAAGTCTACCTAAGAAGTTGAAAGGCGAACTAGTGAGGGTGGTGTGACTGTGCGCACGCGTTCGATGTCACACTCCGCAGACTACCGCTCACAGCCCGAAGCGACGCTGGAGGTCTCCCAGCTGTCCGGGAAGGCGCGGTGTGCCCGGAGGCTGTCCGTGACCTCCTGGTACACCCGGCACGCCGCCCCCGCCGGGCACCCCCGGCTCATGCGGAACCGCTCCCGTGGCCTGCTCGGCCATGAGGGTCTCGGTCGACTGGAGCAGGACCGTTCCCGCTCCCACGAACTCGAACTGGTGCTCCTCTCCGGAGGCCCCTCCGAGGCCTGTCATCGCACGTAGACCGCCCATTACGCCGGTCAGGTAACCGTGGTCGTAGTGATGGCACGGCGAGGGGCAGTCGGCCCATCCGACCAGTGCCTGAGGGTCCACCCGGATCGGGGGTTCCATGAACACCACCGGACCGTTAGATGCGGCCACGAACTTTCCGGTTCCGATAAGGGTCAGAAAACCCGGCACGATCGACTGCTTGAGGGCAAGACTTGGCTGAAAAGCGAGCAGGTTGCCCGAGCGAATGGTCAGGTTGCCGTCGTCCAAGTCATACGAATTGACGTCGAAGGCCCGGTCGGCGAGCAGCATCTTGCCCGAGCCATCCGCCACCACCCAGTCGCTCGCGTGCAGAGGCGAATGGAAAGAGGTTCGGACAAGTCGGTCGAGTCGACCGTGTCCGACGCCGTTGAACTCGATCGCCCCGTAGTAGGCGATCATCTTCCCCTTCTGCAGGAACCACTGCCCGCTCTTGAGCTCCACGCAGAACGTGTACTTGTTGACGTTGTCGTCCACGGGCAGGGTCATCGGGTCGTGGACGGTGGGGCCGCCGGGGACTCCGTACGTGCTCACAGCTTTTCCTCCGAGGCCTGGACGAACACCGTGCCGCTGCCGCTGAGCTCCAGCTGGAACGCCTCGCCGGAGCCGCGTCCCACCATGTCGCGCCAGCCGAGCGCGGTCGACAGCTTGTTGCGCACGTCGCCGTGGTGGGCGACGTAGGCCTGCGGGTCCACGTGGACCGGGCGCTGCGGGGTGATGGGGACCTCGAACACGCCCCCGTGCGCCATGACGGCGACGGCGCCCTGTCCCGCGAGGGTGGTCGTGAACAGCCCCTGTCCCGTCACCTGGCCCCGGACCATGCCCATGACCCCGCCCTGCGAGCCCATGAACATCGTCCCCTGGCGCAGGGTGCCCTCGAAGGCCAGCAGCCGGTCGGCCTCGACGTAGAGCGTGTCGCCGGTGAGGTTGATGACGTGGACGTGGTGGCCGCCGTGCCCGAAGAACACGGTCCCGCTGCCCTCGACGGTCATCAGCGGCGTCGCCTCGCCGGCCACCCGGCGGCCGAGCATCGACATGATCCCGCCCTGGCCGCCCTGGATGTTGGGCGTGAAGGAGACGTCGCCCTTGTAGGCGAGCATGGCGCCGCGCTGGCTGAAGAGCCGCTGGCCGGGGAGGACGGTGGCCTCCACCATTTTGGAGTTGATCTCCCTGAGCGCCATGTCACACGTTCCCCGCGATCGTGTTCCGCTCGCTCGGCTGCACGTACACCAGGCCGTCCCCCTCGAAGCGGATCTGGAAGGCCTCGCCGCCGCCCTCCCCGAGCAGTGTGCGGAACGTCACACCGGACTGGAAGGACTGCCGCACATTGCCCTGGTGGGCGATGTAGGCGCCGGGGTCGACGATCAGCGGGTACTGCGGGCTGACCCGCAGCACCACGGCGGGGCCGTCGGAGGTGATGGCCGCCTGTCCGTGCCCCTCGACCGTGGTGGTGAACAGCCCGTTGCCCTGCGAGGCGCCGCGCAGCCCGGTGAACGTCGTCCCGGTGCGCAGCCCGGTGTCGGTCGCGAGCAGGTTGCTCGACTCCACGTACAGCTTGTCCCCCTGGAGTTGCACGAGGTTGATCTCCGAGGCCCGGTCGGCGAACCAGCAGGTCCCCTGGCCTCTCACCTCCATCACCGTCATCTGCTCACCGGTGAGGCGCCGGGTCACCATGCCCCGCAGTCCCTCACCGCCGCCGCTCAGTTTCTTGAAGGCCATCTGCCCGTCGTACGCGACCATCGAGCCGTTCTTCGCCTTGACGGCATCCCCGGTCATGTCGACGGCGAGCACCTTGCTTCCTTGAAGTCGGAACATCGCCACGCTGCGAAGGTAGCGGGAGGGCAGGGGGCTGGACAGAGGGGATGGGCAGGGGGGTCCCCTTAGGGGGTGGGGGCGTGGGACGGGCGTCCCGCCCCCCTCCCCGCCCCCGCGCCACCGTTTGTCACAATGGGCGGGCGCTTGTGCTTGCGTTCACAAAACGGCGCCGTGTGACAACGTCGACCTCACTCCCACCGCACTCCCACCGCACTCCCACCGAAGGTGATCCGTGGACATCAAGACCGCCACCGCCCTCCGCCGCCTCCGCCTGGTCTCCGCCCCGGAGGCCGTGTCCTTCCTCGTCCTGCTGATCTGCTCGGTACTGAAGCGGACCACGGACTTCAACGCGGTGCCCGTGATGGGCGCGGTTCACGGTGTCCTGTTCGTCCTGTACGTGATCTTCTGGGCCGACGCCTGGAACCGCGCCAAGTGGAGCGTCGGCACGGCCGCCCTGTACTTCGTCCTCTCCGTCCTGCCCACCGGCGGCTTCTTCGCCGAGCGCAAGCTGCGGCGCGAGGCGGAGGACGCGGTCATCGCCGCCCGCGCCCGCAAGGAAGGCGTCGTGAACGCATGATCGTCGCCTTCTCCGTGACGCCGCTCGGCGTCGGCGAGGACGTGGGGGAGTACGTCGCCGACGCCGTCCGTGTCGTCCGCGCGTCGGGGCTGCCCCACCGCACCGACGCCATGTTCACCTGCATCGAGGGGGAGTGGGACGAGGTCATGGCGGTCGTGAAGCGCGCCGTCGCCGCCGTGGAGGAGCGGGCGCCCCGGGTGTCGCTCGTCCTCAAGGCGGACATCCGGCCCGGTGTGACGGACGGGCTGACCTCGAAGGTGGAGACCGTCGAGCGTCACCTCGCTTCGTAGGCGTCCAACTCCCGAGAAACGCCCGGCCCCTGAGGGCCGGGCGTTTCTTCGGTCCACCGTTTGAGCGTTCGCTCAAACGGGTGTAGTTTCCCTTCCCAGAGTTTTGAGCGGTCGCTCAAAGACCGGTTGACTGGGGGAACTTCGATGGGGCTCTACGTAGAGACGCGCATCCGCGCCGACCTCGACGAGCTGTGGGCACGTACGCAGGACCCGGCCCGGCACCAGCGCTGGGACCTCCGTTTCACCGAGATCGACCCCCTCCCGCGCGCGGAGGGCGAGCCGCAGCGCTTCCGGTACGCGACGCGCGTCCTGCCCTTCCTCACCGTCGCGGGGACCGGTGTGTCCGCCGGCGAGAAGGAACGCCCCGACGGCACCCGCACCTCCGCCCTGCGTTTCGCCTCGCCCGACCCGCTCTCCCTGCTCGCCGAGGGCAGCGGCTACTGGCGCTACCTCCCCGACACCGACGGCGTCCGCTTCCTCACCGGCTACGACTACCGGCCCCGCTGGGGCGCCTTCGGCGCGCTCGCCGACCGGCTGCTGTTCCGCCCGCTGATGGGGTGGGCGACGGCCTGGTCCTTCGATCGGCTGCGGCTGTGGCTGGAGCGCGGGATCACCCCCGAGCGGGCACTGGTGAACTGGCTGGCCGAACTCGCCGTCCGCGCGACCGTGCTGACCCTCTGCTGCGTCGGCCTCGACCCGGCCGCCTTCGTCCTGGCCTTCGGCCCCCTCGCGCCCGCCGTGGCCTTCCTGTGCCCGCTGCTCCTCCTGCTCGCCATCTCCCTCGCCCTCTTCAAGGAGCCGCTCTCCTGCACCCCGGCCGCCCGCCGCTGCCTGCGCACCCCGCCGATGCGCGTGTGCGCCCCTCGCCTCCTGCGCACCCTGGAGACCCCGTGACGAGCCTCGCCGCACCGCCGACGTCCCTGTTCCGCACGGCGATGGGGGCCGACTTCGACCGGCTCCATCCGCAGCTGCGCCGCCGCTTCTCGGTGGGCCTGGCGAGCGGCGAGGCGTGTACCGGGCGGGGCGTGATGGACCGGATCTGGCACGGGGCCGCGTTCGTGAAGCCGTTCCTGGCCCTGGGCGGCACCCGCAACATCCTCGTGCCGAGGCAGGGGCGGCATGTTCCGTTCGTGATCGAGAACGTGCCGTACGCCGACTCCTTCGGCCGTGAGACCGTGACCTTCGTGCGCACCTTCGACCTGCCCGGCGGCTCCCGGCGCTTCGACGCCCAGATGGTGCTCAGCCCCAAGGGGGACCGCGTCCTCGACTACCTCGGCACCCACCAACACCTCGCCAGCGAACTGCACTTCGGCGCCGAGCCCGACGGTTCGCTGCTCATCCGCTCCGGCGAACACCGCTTCCGGGAGGGCGTGGTGGACGTGCGGGTGCCCGAACTGATCGGCGCGACGGCCGAGGTGCGGGAGTCGTACGACGACGCGGCGGCCCGGTTCCGGATCCGTGTCCGGGTGGTGAACAAGTACGTCGGGCCGCTCTTCGGTTACGAGGGTTCCTTCACGGCCTCGTACACGAACGTCCGCAGCTGCGGGGTGCGGTCCGGGCTGCGGCCGGTCCGCGAGGAGTCCCGCGCATGAGCGCGGAGACGGCGAAGTCCCTGGAGACGAAGACCAAGCTCCTGGAGGGCGCGCTGCGTACGCTCACCGAGCAGGGCATCGCCAAGACCTCCGCCCGTTCGGTCGCGGCGGCCGCGGGCGTCAACCAGGCGCTGGTCTTCTACCACTTCGGCTCCGTGGACGAACTCCTCGCCGCCGCCTGCCGTTACGGCGCCGAGAAGTCGGTGTCCCAGTACCGCACCCGCCTCGCCTCCGTCACCTCCCTCTCCGAACTCCTCGCGGTGGGCCGCGAGATCCACGAGCAGGAGCGGGCCGGCGGTCATGTGGCGCTCCTCGGCCAGCTGTTGGCCGGAGCCCAGACCCATGGGACCCTCGGCCCCGCCACCGCGGCGGGTCTCGACCTGTGGATCAGCGAGATCGAGAACGTGCTGCGGCGGGTCCTCGCGGACACGCCTTTAGACGAGTTCACCGATCCCGCGGGCCTGGCCCGCGCGGTCGCCGCCTCCTTCGTCGGCATCGAGCTGTACGAGAGCGTGGACGAACGCGGCGCCCACGCCGCCCTCGACGCCCTGGAACAACTCGGCGCCCTGGTCGCCGCCCTGGAGGAACTCGGCCCGGTGGCCCAGCGAGCGGTCCGCCACCACCTACGCCGCACGGGCCGCCACTGACCGGCTCCGCCGGGGGACTGGTCTCGTTTGCTGCGGGCTGGTCTGTCTGCCGCTGACTGGCCCCGTCCTCAGCTGGCCGGCCCCGTCCGCCGCACAACTGGCTCCGCCGGCCCCTGATGCGCCTCGCCCGTCGGCGACCGCCAGCCGGCCCCGTCCCCCGGCCGACCCGCCCCCCACGTCTACCCGCCCAGCTCCGCCCCCGTATCCGTGCCGCCCGTCGACAGCATGATTCCCAGGGGTGTGCGTTCGTAGAGGACGTGGTGGCCGTAGCGGCGGGCGGTCAGGAGGCCCGAGTTGCGTAGTGTCGTCAGGTGTGCGGAGACCGAGGACGGGGCGAGTCCCAGGCGGTGGGACAGGGCCGTGGTGGTCGACGGTTCGTCCAGGGCGGTGAGTACGGCAGCCCGGCCCCGGCCCAGGAGTCGTACCAGCGTGTCGGGGGTGCGGTCGGCCGGCTCGGACCACAGGCCGCCGATGCCCCGGGCCGGGTAGACGAGGGCGGGCTGCCAGGGCGGTTCGAAGCCGCCGATGACGTCCGGCCAGGAGAACACGCTCGGCATCAGCACCAGCCCCTGCCCGCCGAGGTGCCGCTCGTGCTCACCGCTCCCCTCCACGGTCAGCGTCCCGGCGTGCCAGCCGCAGCGCCGGTTGATCTCCGGCAGCAGGCCGCCGAGGCCGACCTCGGCGAGCCGCCGGGAGTGGAAGGCGACGTCCGCGTCGAGCAGGGCGCGCAGCCGGGGCCAGTCCGGTTCCACCAGGGCGAGCCAGGCCTCCTCCAGCGCGTCCGCCAACTCCCGGATCATCCGCTCGGGGTCGGCCAGCCA
Organism: Streptomyces sp. NPDC054794; assembly: GCF_053611585.1. NCBI lineage: Bacteria > Bacillati > Actinomycetota > Actinomycetes > Kitasatosporales > Streptomycetaceae > Streptomyces > Streptomyces sp. NPDC054794. The sequence goes on from NZ_JBSHAQ010000006.1 coordinate 255,264, forward strand.
GGTCCGCGCGTACGGCGAGTCCACCGCGCCGGGGGTGTCCGCGAGCGACAGGGCCGTGTCCTCGCGGGCCGCCGCCGGATCGGCCGCCCGCACGGCCGCGATCTCCTCCTCGAACGTGGCCGCCGGGCCGATCGGCGGCGGGCCGAGCCAGTCGGGGGAGTGGCCGCGGCGCGGCATGAGCAGCCACAGCGGGGCCAGGTCCAGCCCGGCGGCCGCCGTACGGATCCGGCGCAGCCAGGGCGCGTGGTAGCCGTGCCGGTCGGGCCGCTTGAGCGTGCGCACCGCCTCCTGCGTCTCCCACAGCGGTGACACCGCGAACCGGCACCGCAGGAAGTCGTCCTCCCCGAAGTACAGCCGCATCGGCATGGCGGACCTCCCCGGACGACGTACACGAGAGCCGGCGGGGGCGCGGTGGACAACCGTCGGCCGCACGCATTCTGCTCGCCGGGAGCCGGGGCGCGCACATCCCGGCCCCGGTGACTCCGGAAGGGCCGGGGGACGCCGGGTCGTGGCTATGATTCGGCGCACGCCGAATCTCTACGGCGCCGACACCCGGGCGGGCCACGCTGCCGTGCATGTCATCCGTGCAACAGGCCCCGTCGGCGCGCCCACGGCCCGCCGGCTACGGCCGGGTCTTCGCCGTGCGCGAGTTCCGGGCCGTCTTCGTCGCCCACACGCTGTCCATGCTCGGCGTGATCGTCAGCGAGATCGCGCTGTCCGTACTGGTCTACGACCTCACCGGTTCGCCGCTGATGAGCGCGCTCGTGTTCGCGGCCGGCTTCCTGCCGTACGTGGTCGGCGGCACCCTGCTGGCCGGCGTCGCCGACCGCTTCCCGGCCCGGCGGGTGCTGGTGCTGTGCGACCTGGTGTGCGCGGGGTGCGTGGCGCTGATGGTGGTGCCGGGCGCGGGCTTCGGCGCCCTGCTCGTGCTGCGCTGCTGCGTCGCCGTCGTCGCGCCGGTGTTCTCCGGGACCCGGATGGCGACCCTCGCCGACATCCTCGGCGACGGCGAGCTGTTCGTGCTGGGCCGCTCCCTGCTGCGGATCGTCGCGCAGAGCACGCTGCTGGTCGGGTACGGGCTCGGCGGGCTGCTGCTCACCGCCGTCGCGCCCCGGCACACGCTGCTGATCACCGTGGGCACCTTCCTGGCCTCGGCCGCGCTGCTGCGCCTCGGCACCCGGCGCCGGCCCGCCCGGGCCGGGGCGGGTGGCGGTCCGGGTGCGTCCAGGGGCGCCCGGACCGTGCTCGCCGACCGGCGGGTCCGCCTCCTGCTGCTCCTGTTCTGGATGCCGGCGATGTTCTCCGTCACACCGGAGGCGCTGGCCGCCCCGTACGCCGACGAGCTCGGCGCAGGCTCCACCGGCCTCGGGCTGCTGATGTGCGCGCTGCCCGTCGGGACCGTCGCCGGCGAGGTGTGGGCGGGCGCGCGGCTGGGACCCGCGGCCCGGGAGCGGATCGCCCTCCCGCTGGTCTGCCTCACGCTCCTGCCCTACCTCGGCTACGTCCTGCACCCCGGCCTGCTCACCTCGCTGCTCCTCCTGGCGCTCTCCGGCGCCGGATCGGCGTACACGCTGGGCCTGGACCAGTGGCTCGTGCGGGCCGTACCGGAGGAGCTGCGCGGGCGGGTGATGACCGTGCTCAGCGCGGGGCTGATGACGGTCCAGGGCGTGGGCATGGCGCTGGCCGGGGTGGCCGCCGAGGCGTTCGGCGTGACCGCCACCGTCGCCGGTGCCGGGGCGCTCGGCGTGCTCTGCTGCGGTGCGACGGCGGTGGCCGTGCGGCGGGGCGCTCGGTGGAGCGGACCGAAAGCCGAGACAGAGCTGAACCGGATATGACCGGCCGGTAGGGTCGGTGGCGTGCCGAAGCCTCTCAGTCTTCCCTTCGACCCCATCGCCCGTGCCGACGAGCTCTGGAAGCGGCGCTGGGGAAGCGTGCCCTCGATGGCCGCGATCACCTCGATCATGCGGGCGCACCAGATCCTGCTCGGCGAGGTCGACGCGGTGGTGAAGCCGTACGGACTGACGTTCGCGCGGTACGAGGCGCTGGTGCTGCTCACCTTCTCCAAGGCCGGCGAGCTGCCGATGTCCAAGATCGGTGAGCGGCTCATGGTGCACCCCACCTCCGTGACCAACACGGTGGACCGGCTGGTGCGGTCGGGGCTGGTGGCCAAGCGGCCCAACCCCAACGACGGGCGCGGCACGCTCGCCGTCATCACGGAGAAGGGCCGCGAGGTGGTCGAGGCGGCCACCCGCGACCTGATGTCGATGGACTTCGGGCTCGGGGTGTACGACGCGGAGGAGTGCGGGGAGATCTTCGCGATGCTGCGGCCGCTGCGGGTCGCGGCACACGACTTCGACGAGGAGTGACCCGGGGCGGGATCTCCCGGAACGGGCGGTTACGCTCTTCGCCATGAAAAAGAGCGTGCTGACCCGCTACCGGGTCATGGCCTACGTCACAGGTGTGCTGCTGGTCCTGCTGTGCCTCAGCATGATCGCCAAGTACGGCCTCGACGTCGACGGCGCCGCCGACTTCACCCGCGTCGTCGCCATCGCGCACGGCTGGCTGTACGTCCTGTACCTGGTCTTCGCCTTTGACCTGGGCTCCAAGGCGAAGTGGCCGGTCGGCAAGCAGCTGTGGGTACTGCTGGCGGGGACCATCCCGACGGCCGCCTTTTTCGTGGAGCGCAGGATCAGCCACGAACTGGACGCCAAGGTCGCCGGCCGGGAACCCGCGGTCGCCGAGGCCTAGGCTCCACCGCCGCGCGAGCATCGCGCGGCGGTTTCCCATCGACATTTACTAGGACGTCCAAGTAAATTCGATGGTATGGACGCTCACGCCATCGAGGACGGCCGCCACCGCTGGCAGGCCCGCTACGACGCCGCGCGCAAGCGCGACGCTGACTTCACCACGCTCTCCGGAGACCCCGTCGAGCCGGTGTACGGACCCCGAGCCGGGGACAGGTACGAGGGCTTCGAGCGGATCGGCTGGCCCGGCGAGTACCCCTTCACCCGCGGCCTGTATCCGACCGGCTACCGCGGGCGCACCTGGACCATCCGCCAGTTCGCCGGCTTCGGCAACGCCGAGCAGACCAACGAGCGCTACAAGATGATCCTGGCGGCGGGCGGCGGCGGCCTGTCCGTGGCCTTCGACATGCCGACGCTCATGGGACGCGACTCCGACGACCCGCGCTCGCTGGGCGAGGTCGGGCACTGCGGTGTGGCGATCGACTCGGCGGCCGACATGGAGGTCCTGTTCAAGGACATCCCGCTGGGCGACGTGACGACCTCCATGACGATCAGCGGCCCGGCCGTGCCCGTCTTCTGCATGTACCTGGTCGCGGCCGAGCGGCAGGGCGTCGACCCGTCGGTGCTCAACGGCACGCTGCAGACGGACATCTTCAAGGAGTACATCGCCCAGAAGGAGTGGCTCTTCCAGCCCGAGCCCCATCTGCGGTTGATCGGCGACCTGATGGAGTACTGCGCGAAGGGTATCCCCGCCTACAAGCCGCTGTCCGTCTCCGGCTACCACATCCGCGAGGCCGGGGCGACGGCCGCCCAGGAGCTGGCGTACACGCTCGCGGACGGCTTCGGGTACGTGGAGCTGGGCCTCTCGCGCGGCTTGGACGTGGACGTCTTCGCGCCTGGCCTGTCGTTCTTCTTCGACGCCCACGTCGACTTCTTCGAGGAGATCGCCAAGTTCCGCGCGGCACGCCGGATCTGGGCCCGCTGGATGCGGGACGTGTACGGCGCGCGGAGCGAGAAGGCCCAGTGGCTGCGGTTCCACACGCAGACCGCCGGTGTCTCGCTGACCGCGCAGCAGCCGTACAACAACGTGGTGCGCACGGCCGTGGAGGCGCTGGCCGCGGTGCTCGGCGGGACGAACTCGCTGCACACCAACGCCCTCGACGAGACGCTGGCGTTGCCCAGCGAGCAGGCCGCCGAGATCGCACTGCGCACCCAGCAGGTGCTGATGGAGGAGACCGGCGTCGCCAACGTGGCCGACCCGCTGGGCGGTTCCTGGTACGTCGAGCAGCTGACGGACCGGATCGAGGCGGACGCCGAGAAGATCTTCGACCAGATCAAGGAGCGGGGCCTGCGCGCCCACCCGGACGGGCGGCACCCGATCGGTCCGGTCACCTCCGGCATCCTGCGTGGCATCGAGGACGGCTGGTTCACGGGCGAGATCGCCGAGTCCGCGTTCCGCTACCAGCAGTCCCTGGAGAAGGGGGACAAGCGGGTCGTCGGCGTCAACGTCAACACCGGCTCCGTCACCGGCGACCTGGAGATCCTGCGGGTCAGCCACGAGGTCGAGCGGGAGCAGGTGCGCGAGCTCGGCTCCCGCAAGTCCGCCCGCGACGAGGCGCGCGTGCGCACGGCCCTGGACGCGATGCTCGCCGCCGCGCGCGACGGCTCCAACATGATCGAGCCGATGCTCGACGCCGTACGGGCCGAGGCGACCCTGGGCGAGATCTGCGGGGTGCTGCGGGACGAGTGGGGGGTGTACACGGAGCCCGCGGGCTTCTGAGCCACCACCACGTGAGCCACCACCACGTGAGCCACCACCACGTGAGCCGCCGGGAGCGGCGCAGGCGCAGGCCCTAGGCCGGCTGCGCCGCTCCCGCCAGGCCCAGTAGGAGTACGCGGGTGAAGCCGTGCACCCAGTCCGCGTCCGCCGGCTCCGCGCTCACCAGGGTGCGGTGGACCACCGCACCCGCCACCATGTCGAAGATCAGGTCCACCGTGCGCTCGGCGTCCTCCGGTGCGGCCTCCGGGGGCAGTTCGCCGCGCCGCTGGGCCCGTGCGCGCCCCTCCAGGACCAGGCACTTCTGCCGGTCCACGATGGACTCGCGGATGCGTTCGCGCAGGGCGTCGTCCCGGGTCGACTCCGCCACCACGGCCATCAGGCCGCTCTTGGCCTCCGGGCGGGCCAGGATGGCCGCGAACTGGAGGACCACGCCCTCGATGTCGGCGGCGAGGCTGCCGCGGTCGGGGAGTTCCAGTTCGTCGAAGAGCTCGGCGACCGCGTCGACGACCAGTTCGTTCTTGCCGGCCCAGCGGCGATAAAGCGTCGTTTTCGCAACCCCGGCGCGCGTGGCCACGTCTCCCAGGGTGAGCTTGGACCAGCCGAGTTCCACCAGCGCCTCCCGCGTCGCGGCCAAGATCGCGGTGTCCGCGGCGGCGTTGCGCGGGCGTCCGGGGCGGTTGGCGGGGGTGCGGCTCTGCATCCCATGACGATAACCGGCCGTTCCTGTGAATCCGTGAGGCAGATCACCGGGGTGTGGTGTCGCGCGGACCTCCCCTGCCATTACGCTACGACTCGTAGCGAAAGCTCGTGACGGACGCACACGGGCGACGACCACTTGGCGTGGGTGGGGACCCGACGCTTTCACACCGTTTTTCACACACGCGCGGGAACGGGGGAGGATAGACGCATGCAGCCACGGAACATGTCCATGAGCGGCGTCGTCGACCTCGCCGCGGTGAAGGCGGCCCAGGAGGCCAAGGCCAAGGCGGAGCAGGCGCGCGCCGAGGCAGCCCGTCAGGGTGGGGCCGGCGCCGTCTCCCCGGCCGATCTCGTCATCGACGTCGACGAGGCCTCCTTCGAACGCGACGTCCTGCAGCGCTCCGCCGAAGTGCCCGTCGTCATCGACTTCTGGGCCGAGTGGTGCCAGCCCTGCAAGCAGCTGAGCCCCGTCCTGGAGCGACTCGCCGTCGAGTACTCCGGTCGCTTCCTGCTCGCCAAGATCGACGTCGACGCCAACCAGATGCTGATGCAGCAGTTCGGGGTACAGGGGATCCCCGCTGTGTTCGCCGTCGTCGCCGGGCAGGCGCTGCCGCTCTTCCAGGGGGCCGCTGCCGACGACCAGATCCGGCAGACCCTCGACCAGTTGATCCAGGTCGCCGAGCAGCGCTTCGGGCTGACCGGCCTGACCGTCGACCCGGACGCGGAGCCGGGCGGTGCCGCCCCGGCCCCGATGCCCGCCGGGCCGTACGACGCCCTGCTCGAAGCCGCCGTCCAGGCGCTGGACGCGGGTGACCTGGGCGGTGCCGTCCAGGCGTACAAGAACGTGCTGAACGACGACCCCGGCAACACCGAGGCCCAGCTGGGCCTCGCGCAGGCCGAGTTGCTCCAGCGGGTGCAGGGCATGGACCCGCAGCAGGTGCGCAAGGAAGCGGCGGAGCGCCCGGCGGACGTGGCGGCGCAGATCGCGGCCGCCGATCTGGACCTGGTCGGTGGGCACGTCGAGGACGCGTTCGGACGGCTCATCGAGACCGTGCAGCGCACGGTGGGTGACGACCGGGATGCCGTACGGCGTCGGCTGCTGGAGCTCTTCGAGGTGGTCGGGCCCGACGATCCGCGGGTGATCGGGGCGCGTCGGGCGCTCGCGCGTGCGTTGTTCTGACCGGGTTTGCGAGCGGGGTGGCGGCCCCGTTCTGACCAGTTGCTAAACGCCACGCAATGTGATGCCCGAGTGAAAGGTTTGCCGACGAGGCGTCAGAGCGGCCGCGCTTTACCAAATCTTGGTAATCGCGGCCGCTGTTACTCGGAGTAAATCGAGGCCGTTGGTCTGTCTGGTTCTGTCCAGGGATCAACGGCTTTGTTCTGCCCTCTGATGCCACCCTGCGTCGCCTTCCGAGACCAGCGGGTCGTTCTTCGGTTATCCGGCCGTTACTAGTGAGTAACGAACCCCCTTGTGCGGGCGGCAAGAATGCACCACGATCGGCGACGCTCGGTCCCTTACCCGTACCCCGACAGCCGGTCGGGCCAGCGGGTGAATCTGGGTCCCCACCGAGCAGGGCCGGCGGCAGTGGCGCCGGTTCTAGGGCAGGGGGGTCTTCGCCTCACGGCGAAGCCTGTCCAGCAGGGTTGTGCGTGATGCGTGTCAGGCGCGACCAGTGGTTGTCGCTCGGGGGTGATCGCCGGTGATTCGGGCGCGGTACGCGCCGCCGAGTGCAGGCGCTCCCCTTCCGAGGACGTAGCACTTCTCCCATCCCTGCCCGGCTGAGCCGCCGTATTGGGGGCTAGTCAGGGCCAGGAGATGTACGTCCGAGAAGGAGGAAATATGGAGTCCCAGGTGCGTGGCGGGACCAGATGGAAGCGGTTCGCTGTGGTCATGGTGCCCAGCGTGGCCGCCACGGCGTGTATAGGTGTCGCCCTCGCGCAGGGCGCTCTCGCGGCGTCGTTCAGCGTGTCGGGTCAGTCCTTCAAGGTCTCGGCCGACAAGCTGGAGGGCAAGGGCTTCGCGCAGTACGGAGCGATCGACTCCGGCTACACGATGGACGGCAAGAAGACGGCTCACCCCGTCGCCGTCTCGGCCTTCAAGTCGGCCCAGATCACCAACCTGTGCCAGTCCGTGGTCACCCCGGACGTCCCGATCTTCGGGTCTGTCAGCCTCATCCTGAAGGCGGGCGGCGGCGACAAGCCGGTCGAGGCCGACAACATCTACATCGACGTTGCCGACCTTCAGGCCGACGCGGTGTTCAACAACATCGACATCGGTGTGGCTGCCAAGGATGCCGCCAAGGGTCCGGGTATGAAGGGTGGCGGCGAGCAGGCGAACCCGTACGGTTTCGCCCAGCAGGCCGACTCGGCCACGCTGACCGACGTGAAGCAGACGGCGTGGGCGACCACGGCGGGAACCTTCAAGCTCAGCGGCCTTCACATGTCGCTGGCTACGGGTGCCAAGGAGTGCTACTAAGCACTCGATGACGGGCGGGGGGGCCTCTGGCGCCCCCGCCCGTCCCTACTCCGGCCGCGTCTTCACGCGCGGCACACATCACCACCACAGCAACGCCGCACCAGGGAGCTGTTTCATGAGCGCCGAGACCCCTGCCGCCGTTTCCGGCCAGTTCACCCGCCGGAGGCAGCAGTTCCGCGCCTGGCGGGGCACCCGTCCGTTCTGGGCCGGGCTGTTCGTCCTGCTCAGCGGCTTTCCGATCATCTACTTCCCGTACTTCCACCTCCAGCTCGGTCATCTGACGCTGGCGATGGCGACCACCGCGGGAGCCGGATCCCTGATCATCGGCGTGCTGCTCTTCGTCCTCGGCTTCAGCCTCTGGTATCAGAAGCACGTGCGCACCTTCGCGGGTGTCGCGGCGATCCTGCTGGCGCTGGTGTCCCTCCCCGTGTCCAACTTCGGCGGCTTCGTCATGGGCTTCCTGCTGGCGATGGTCGGCGGCGCGATGGCCGTGGCCTGGGCGCCGGGCGCGCCGCCGGAGCCGCAGGCGGTGCAGGAGTCCGCGCCGGGCGAGGGCGGTGCCCCCGAGGCCGTGCCGTCGCCGGGCCAGGGTGTGGACAAGACGAGCGAGTTGAACGACCTGTCAGGAACGAGCCCGGCGAACGGGGCGAACGGGAGGCACAGTGCCGGCTGACGAGGTGACCCACGGGACTGATGTGGACGAGTCCCGTGTGAGAACCGGGCCGCGGCATGCGGCACCCAAGAAGCCGCTCTTCACCAGGTTCCACATGCCGGCCGGCAAGGCCATCGCCTCGGTGGCGATGCCCACCGCGGTGCTCATGGGCATGGGGTTCACGTCCACGCTGGCCCTCGCCGACAACGGCACCACACCGCCGTCGTCGAAGAGCCTGACGGCCGACGAGTACAAGGACTGCGTCACCGCGCTGGACGGGGCCAAGGACGCCTCGGCCTCGCCGTCGCCGTCCGCCTCGGCGAGCGAGTCGACCCCCGAGGCCACGCCGACCCCCACGGCGACGGCCACCGCGCAGGACTCGACGTCCGGCAAGACCTCTTCGTCGGATTCAGGTTCCGGCGACAAGGCCACGCCGACGCCGACCGCGACGTCCGGCTCCTCGGACTCCGGCGCGGGCTCCGGCTCGGGCTCGGACACCGCGGGCTCCGGTGGCGGTGCCGCGGCCACGCCGGCCCCGTCGGCGTCGCAGAGCAGTGGCGGGAACCTCCTCGACACCATCGGCGACACGATCGGTGACATCCTCACCGGGGGCAGCAAGGACTCCGGCTCGACCCCGAGCGCGAGCCCGACGCCGTCGGCGACCTCCACGTCCGACTCGTCCGCCCCGGCGTCGTCCGCGTCGTCCGACGGCAAGGGCAGCGCCACCGACACCGTCAAGGACACGGTCGACCAGACCACCAAGACGGTCACGGACACCGTGAAGGACACCACCGACGCGGCGACCAAGGCGGCCACGGACACCACCAAGGCGGTCCAGGACGCGACCCAGGCGCCCACGCCCACCCCGTCGGCGAGCTCCAGCACGTCCGCCGACAACTGCCCGGTGGCCACCGACGACGAGAGCGGCGTCGACAACAAGGTGCCGGTGGCGGACGACCCCTGGTACCTGAACGCCAGCTCGCTGCTGCTGAAGGGCGCCGACTACCAGGGCATCGTCGAGGTGAAGACGGCCAACGGCACCAAGAAGAAGGTGCTGAAGTACGTCATCTCCGGCGGTACCGACATCGGTGACCTGCACCAGACGGTGAACGACAAGCAGTCCGGCAAGACGTACCACGTGCAGGCCGCCAAGGGCTCGACGTCCACCATCCGCGACGGCGACACGGTGATGTACACCCAGAGCATCTCCGGCAACCTGTTCGGCCTGATCCCGGTGACGTTCAGCCCGGACAGCCCGCCGCCGCTCAACATCCCGCTGATCTACTTCACCAACGTGAAGGTGACGCAGGCCGCCCAGTTCGGCGGGTCCCTGCACGTGCCCGGCATGCACGTGTACACGACCGACTGAGCGATCCCACAAGCCCGTTCGGGAGCCGCACAACACTGAGGGCGCCCCCTGTCGCAGGGGGCGCCCTCAGTGCCGTACAAGGCCCGTCAGGGGGCTGTCTACCTGGTCTCGCCGCCGAGGTGGTGGACACGGACCATGTTGGTGGTGCCGGGGACGCCGGGGGGCGAGCCGGCGGTGATGATGAGGGTGTCGCCCGCGTCGAAGCGGTTGAGCCGGATGACCTCCTGGTCCACCAGGTCGACCATCTCGTCGGTGCTGTTCACGAACGGGACGACATGCGACTCCACGCCCCAGCTGAGCGTCAGCTGGTTGCGGGTGCCCTCGTCCGTGGTGAAGGCCAGGATCGGCTGGGCGGCGCGGTAGCGGCACAGCCGGCGGGCGGTGTCACCGGACTTGGTGAAGGCGATCAGACCCTTGCCGCCCAGGAAGTCCGCGATCTCGCAGGCGGCACGGGCGACCGAACCACCCTGCGTGCGCGGCTTCTTGCCCGGGACCAGGGGCTGCAGGCCCTTGGAGAGCAGCTCCTCCTCGGCCGCCTGGACGATCTTCGACATCGTCTTGACGGTCTCGATCGGGTACGCGCCCACGCTCGACTCGGCCGACAGCATGACCGCGTCGGCGCCGTCCAGGATCGCGTTGGCCACGTCGGAGGCCTCGGCGCGGGTCGGGCGGGAGTTGGTGATCATCGACTCCATCATCTGGGTCGCCACGATCACCGGCTTGGCGTTGCGCCGGCACAGCTCGATGAGGCGCTTCTGCACCATGGGGACCCGTTCGAGCGGGTACTCGACGGCCAGGTCGCCACGGGCGACCATCACACCGTCGAACGCCATCACGACGTCCTCCATGTTCTCCACCGCCTGCGGCTTCTCCACCTTGGCGATGACCGGAACGCGGCGGCCCTCCTCGTCCATCACCTTGTGGACGTCGGCGACGTCCTTGGCGTCCCGCACGAAGGACAGGGCGACCATGTCGCAGCCCATGCGCAGCGCGAACCGGAGGTCCTCGATGTCCTTCTCGCTCAGCGCGGGCACGTTGACGGCCGCGCCGGGCAGGTTGATGCCCTTGTGGTCGGAGACGACACCGCCCTCGATGACGATCGACCGCACCCGCGGGCCCTCGACGTCCAGGACCTTCAGTTCGACGTTGCCGTCGTTGATCAGGATCTGGTCGCCGCGCGACACGTCACCGGGCAGGCCCTTGTAGGTCGTGCCGCAGACGTGCTTGTCGCCCGGCACGTCCTCGGTCGTGATGACGAACTCGTCACCCCGCTCCAGCTCGACCGGACCCTCGGCGAAGGTCTCCAGACGGATCTTCGGGCCCTGTAGGTCGGCGAGGACACCGATGGCACGGCCCGTCTCCTTGGACGCGGCCCGGACGCGGTCGTACCGCGCCTGGTGCTCGGCGTGGGTGCCGTGGCTGAAATTGAACCGGGCCACGTTCATGCCGGCCTCGATCATGGAGACGAGCATCTCGTGGGAGTCGACCGCGGGGCCGAGAGTGCAGACGATTTTCGAACGGCGCATGGGGCGATCCTATCGGTTTGTTTCGCTACGGAATATTCCGTCTGGTGGAAGATACAAATGGGCGGACATGCGCTCAGGCGTGTTACTGCTGTGTATTGCTCAACTGTTCTTTCCGACCAGTGCGTAGGTCTGCGTGGCGATCTCCAGTTCCTCGTCGGTCGGCACCACCGCGACGGCCACCCGCGCGTTCTCGGGCGAGATCAACCGCGGCCGATCGCCGCGTACGGCGTTCAGCCCGGCGTCCACCGCCAGGCCCAGCTCCTCCAGGCCTGCCAGGGCAGCTTCTCGCACGGGACTCGCGTTTTCCCCGACTCCCGCTGTGAAGACGACCGCGTCCACCCGGCCGAGCACCGCGTAATAGGCGCCGATGTACTTCTTCAGGCGGTGAATGTAGATGTCGAAGGCCAATCGCGCCGCTTCGTCACCCTCGTCGATGCGGCGGCCGATCTCGCGCATGTCGTTGTCGCCGCACAGGCCGAACAGACCGCTTCCCTTGTTGAGAAGAGTGTCGATCTCGTCCATGGACATTCCGCCAACCCGTTGCAAATGGAAGATGACGGCAGGATCCAGATCGCCGGAGCGGGTCCCCATCACGAGTCCCTCCAGCGGGGTGAGCCCCATGGACGTGTCCACGCACCGGCCGCCCCGGATCGCCGCGGCCGAGGCCCCGTTGCCCAGGTGCAGCACGATCACGTTGACCTCCTGGGGCGCCTTGCCGAGCAGTTCGGCGGTGGCCCGGGAGACGTACGCGTGCGAGGTGCCGTGGAAGCCGTAGCGCCGCACCCGGTACCGGTCCGCGACCTTCGGGTCGATCGCGTAGCGGGCCGCGGACTCCGGCATGGTCGTGTGGAACGCCGTGTCGAAGACGGCGACCTGCGGCAGGTCGGGGCGCAGCGCCCGCGCGGTGCGGATGCCGGTGAGGTTGGCGGGGTTGTGCAGCGGCGCCACCGGGATCAGCCGTTCGATCTCGGCGAGCACGGAGTCGTCGACGACGGTCGGCTCGGTGAAGAACATCCCACCGTGCACCACCCGGTGCCCGATCGCGGCGAGCTCCGGGGAGTCCAGGCCGAGACCGTCCGCGTTGAGCTCGTCGCCGACGGCCTTGAGGGCCCCGTCGTGGTCGGCGATCGGCCCGTCCACCTCACGGGTGCGGCCCGAGGTCGGACAGGTGTGCTTCAGCCGGGACGTCTGCTCGCCGATGCGTTCCACCAGGCCGACGGCCAGACGGCTGTGGTCGCGCATGTCCAGCAGCTGGTACTTCACCGACGAGGAGCCGGAGTTGAGGACGAGGACGCGCGTGGCAAGGGGGGCCGAGCGCAGCTCGTCGGTCAGGGCGGTGGTGGGAGACGGGCGGGCGGTCACTGGGCGGTCGCCTTCTCGGTGGGGGACGCGGACTGGGCGGGGATCTGGGCCTGGATCGCCGTGATGGCGACGGTGTTGACGATGTCCTGGACGAGTGCGCCCCGGGACAGGTCGTTGACCGGCTTGCGCAGCCCCTGCAGCACCGGGCCGACCGCGATGGCGCCGGCCGAGCGCTGCACCGCCTTGTAGGTGTTGTTGCCGGTGTTGAGGTCGGGGAAGATCAGCACGCTGGCCTGCCCCGCGACCTCGGAACCGGGCAGCTTGGTGGCCGCGACGCTCGGCTCCACGGCCGCGTCGTACTGGATCGGCCCCTCGATCTTCAGGTCGGGCCGGCGCTCGCGGGCCAGCTCGGTGGCCTCGCGCACCTTGTCCACGTCGGCGCCGGAGCCGGACGTGCCGGTGGAGTACGACAGCATCGCGATCCGCGGCTCCACACCGAACCGCTGCGCGGTGGCGGCGGACTGGATGGCGATGTCGGCCAGCTGCTCGGCCTCCGGATGCGGGTTGACCGCGCAGTCGCCGTAGACCAGCACCTTGTCGGCGAGGCACATGAAGAAGACCGAGGAGACGATCGAGGAGTCCGGCCGGGTCTTGATGATCTCGAAGGCGGGCCGGATGGTGGCGGCCGTGGAGTGCACGGACCCGGACACCATGCCGTCGGCCAGGCCCTCCTGGACCATCAGCGTGCCGAAGTAGTTGACGTCGGAGACCACGTCGTAGGCCAGCTCGACCGTCACGCCCCGGTGGGCGCGGTAGCCGGCGTACTTCTCGGCGAAGGAGTCGCGCAGCTCGGAGACGGCCGGGTCGATCAGCTGGGTGTCGCCGAGGTCGATGCCGAGGTCGGCGGCCTTCTTGCGGATCCGGTCGACGGGCCCGAGCAGGGTCAGGTCGCACACGTCCCGGCGCAGCAGCACCTCCGCGGCGTGCAGCACGCGCTCCTCGGTGCCCTCCGGCAGCACGACCCGCTTCCGGTCGGCGCGGGCCTGCTCCAGGAGCTGGTGCTCGAACATCATCGGGGTGACCCGGTCGCTGCTCGGCGCGGAGACCTGTTTCAGCAGCTCGCCGGTGTCGATGTACCGCTCGAAGAGGCCGATCGCGGTCTCCGCCTTGCGCGGGGTGGCCGCGGTGAGCTTGCCCTCCAGGGGGACCAGCCGCTCGGCCGTCGGAAAGCTGTTGCCGGGCACGGACAGCACCGGGGTGCCCGGCGCGAGGCGCGCGGCGAGGGTGAGGATCTCGTCGGTGGGCCGCTCACCCAGGGTGAGCAGCAGACCGGCTATCGGCGGGGTGCCGGCGCTGTGCGCGGCGAGCGAGCCGACGACCAGGTCGGCGCGGTCGCCCGGGGTCACGACCAGGCAGCCAGGGGTCAGGGCGGCCAGGAAGTGCGGCAGCATGGCGCCGCCGAAGACGAAGTCGAGCGCGTCCCGGGCCAGCCCCGAGTCGTCGCCGAGCAGCACTGTGGCGTCCAGGGCCTGGGATATCTGGGCGACCGTCGGGGCGGACAGCGCGGGCTCGTCCGGCAGCACGTAACAGGGCACCGGCAGCCGGGAGGCGAGCCGCTCGGCGATCTCGTCCCGGTCCTCGCGCTCCACCCGGTTGGCGACCATGGCCAGCACGTCGCAGCCGAGGACTTCGTAGGCGCGGTAGGCGTTGCGGGTCTCGGCGCGCACGGCCTCGGCGGTCTGCCCCCGGCCGCCGACTACCGGGATCACGGCCGCGCCGAACTCGTTGGCCAGCCGGGCGTTGAGGGCCAGCTCGTTCGGCAGCTGGGTGTCGGCGAAGTCGGTGCCGAGGACCAGGACGACCTCGTAGTCCCGTGCCACCAGGTGGAACCGGTCGACGAGCGTGGACACCAGCTCGTCCGTCCCGCGCTCGGCCTGCAGGGCGGACGCCTCGTAGTAGTCCATGCCGTGCACGGTCGCCGGATCCTGGGACAGCCGGTAGCGGGCACGCAGGAGTTCGAACAGCCGGTCGGGATTGTGGTGGACGAGGGGCCGGAACACGCCCACCCGGTCGACCTGCCGGGTCAGGAGCTCCATCACTCCCAGCTCGACGACCTGGCGGCCGTCGCCGCGGTCGATCCCGGTCACGTACACACTGCGCGTCACGCGTGGTCTCCGTTCCGTCTGTGTCCGATGTTCCGTCTGTGTGCGAGGTGCGGTCGTCCACGTACACGTACAAAAATCGCCCACCAAGGTGAGCGGAACCCTCTTGACAATACCCCCGCGCACGGTTAAGGCGCCCGTCAGGACCGCAGCGGCACCCGTCTTCGGAGCATGAAACAATCGGACTGGCTCACCGGTATCGACAGCGACCAGGAGACACAGCACGATGCGCATCGGAGTTCTCACCGCAGGCGGCGACTGCCCCGGCCTGAACGCCGTGATCCGGTCGGTCGTGCACCGGGCGGTGACCGCGTACGACGACGAGGTCATCGGCTTCGACGACGGCTACCGGGGCCTGCTCGACGGCCACTACCGCGCCCTCGACCTGGAGGCGGTCAGCGGCATCCTGGCCCGCGGCGGCACCATCCTCGGCTCCTCGCGCCTGGAGCGCGACCGGCTGCGCGAGGCCTGCGAGCGGGCCACCGACATGGTCGGCGAGTTCGGCATCGACGCGCTGATCCCGATCGGCGGCGAGGGCACGCTGACGGCGGCCCGCATGCTCTCCGACGCCGGGCTGCCGGTCGTCGGCGTCCCGAAGACCATCGACAACGACATCTCCTCCACGGACCGCACCTTCGGCTTCGACACCGCGGTCGGCGTCGCGACGGAGGCCATGGACCGCCTGAAGACCACCGCCGAGTCCCACCAGCGGGTCATGGTCGTCGAGGTCATGGGCCGTCACGCGGGCTGGATCGCCCTGGAGTCCGGCATGGCCGGCGGCGCCCACGGCATCTGCCTGCCCGAGCGGCCCTTCGACCCGGCCGACCTGGTCAAGATGGTCGAGGAGCGGTTCTCCCGCGGCAAGAAGTTCGCCGTCATCTGCGTCGCCGAGGGCGCCCACCCCGCCGAGGGCACCATGGACTACAGCAAGGGCGAGATCGACCAGTTCGGTCACGAGCGCTTCCAGGGCATCGGTACGGCACTGGCGTACGAGCTGGAGAAGCGGCTCGGCAAGGAGGCCAAGCCGGTCATCCTCGGCCACGTCCAGCGCGGCGGCACGCCGACCGCGTACGACCGGGTGCTCGCCACGCGCTTCGGCTGGCACGCGGTGGAGGCCGCGCACCGGGGCGAGTTCGGCAACATGACGGCGCTGCGCGGGACCGACATCGTGATGGTGCCGCTGGCGCAGGCCGTCACCGAGCTGAAGACCGTGCCGAAGGACCGGATGGACGAGACGGAGTCGGTCTTCTAGACCGCTTCGCTACGCCGTGCTCGCCTCCACCCGCGACCAGAAGTGGTCCAGGATCCGGTCGAGGAAGTCGCGGCCGTTGTCGCTCGCATCCTCCGCCGAACCGGTGCCGCCCCAGGTCAGCGAGGCCATCATCTTCCCCCGGTAGTCCTGGTGCAGCTCCTGCAGGGTGACCTCCACCAGGCGCCGGTCCAGCGACACCATGCGGCCCACCGGCCGGACGTAGGCCTGCCAGCGCGTGACGACCGCGCTGCGCAGCAGGTCGGACAGCTTCCCGTCACGGCCCGTGACGGTCACGAAGTCCCGCAGGGACAGTTCGAGCAGTTCGGCGAGGGCGGCGGACTGCCGCTCGGTGCCGCGCCACTCGTCGTTCTCCTCCATCCGCAGATACGCGAGGAGTTCGAGGCCCACGGTCAGTGCCACGTCCTCGGGCGCGAGGCCGCGGGCGACGCGGTGCTCGCGCAGGCTCCGGGGCCGTCCGATGAGTTCGCGCGGAGCACACCACAACACCCCGGCGAGGGCGGTCAGTTCCGGGCTGCTGGGAACGGTGATACCGCGCTCCCAGGCGACGACGAGATCAGGGGTGACGTACGGCAGCCCGTACGAGGCACGCAATCCGTAGGCGACGTGCTCGGGTTCCATGCCGAGAGCGGCACGGAGTTTGCGGGCGGCGGGGGCGTTGAACGGTGGGGTAGGCGGCGATACGGGCTGGTTCGGTCGGGCTTGGGGTCGGCGCACGGGCACAAGGTAGGGCCAGGGCGACCGGCTGACTACGGGCTGTTCGGCCACAATCACGGATTGTAGGAACGTACTACGCGGCGTGGTGCGGGGCGTACGGTGAGTGGCCAATGCGCGTACGGCAAGAGGCCCATGCGCGTCCGGCGGCGGCCCGGTGCCGGATCCGGGCCGCCGCCAAGATCACCCCTTGACCGCGCCGCCGAGTGCGAAGCCGCCGCCGAGCCGGCGGGCGACCAGTACGTACAGCAGGATCACCGGGGTCGAGTAGACGACCGAGAACGCGGCGAGCTGCCCGTACGCCACCATGCCCCGGTTGCCGAAGAACTCGTTGATGCTGACCGAGGCGGGCAGCTGATCCGGGGTCAGCAGCAGCATGAACGGGACGAAGAAGTTGCCCCACATCATCACGAACGAGAAGACGGTGACGACGGCGACGCCCGGTCCCATCAGCGGCAGCACGATCCGGACCAGCGACTGGAGCGAGGACGCGCCGTCCGTCCAGGCGGCCTCTTCGAGTTCCTTCGGCACCCCGTCCATGAAGTTCTTCATGAGCCAGATGGCGAAGGGGAGTTGGGAGGCGGCGAAGAACAGGATCGTGCCCTGCAACGTGTCGATGAGGTTCACGCGGACGAACAGGGCGTACACCGGGACCATGATCGCCGTGATGGGCAGGCTGGTCGCGAACAGGATGGTGAGCAGGAACGGCCGGTTGAGCCGGGACCGGAAGCGGGAGAGCGGGTAGGCGGCGAGGGCGGCGCAGACGACGGTCAGCGCGGTGGCGCCGCCGCACAGGATCAGGCTGTTGCGCAGGGGCGTGAGCGTGATGTCCGGGGTGAGGATCGCGTCGAAGTTGCCGAGGGTGAGCCCGTCCGGCGCCTTCACCCGCAGGTCCGCGTGCGGGTCGAGGGCGGACAGCACGACCCAGGCGAGGGGGAGCGCGAAGGCGCCGGCGGCGAGGAGCAGTCCCGCGTCGGCGGCGAGGCGGCGGGAGCGGTGTGCGCGGGGCATCGGTCGCCTCACACCTCCGTCCGCAGCAGGCGCAGGTACACCAGGGAGAACAGGGACCCGACGAGGAGCAGCAGCAGGGCGACCGCCGTCCCGTACCCGATCATGCTCTTCTGGAAGGCCTGCTCGTACATGAACAGGGGCAGGGTCTGGCTCCGGTCGCCCGGCCCGCCCCGGGTCATCACCCAGATCAGCCCGAAGACTGAGAGCGTCTGCAGGGTGTTGAGCATGAGGTTGGTGCCGATGGAGCGGCGGATCATCGGCAGGGTGATGTGCCACGTGCGCCGCCAGCCGCCGGCGCCGTCCACCTCGGCGGCCTCCGTGATCTCCTGGGGAATCTCGTCGAGCGCCGCGGAGTAGACGAGCATGGAGAAGGCCGTGCCGCGCCAGACGTTGGCGAACGAGACCGCCAGGATCGGGAGCGTGAACAGCCAGTTCTGGGTGGGCAGATGGAGCCCGTCGAGGATGGCGTTGAGGGTGCCCTCCCGCCGGAAGAAGGCGTACAGGAGAAAGCCGGCGACGACCTCCGGCAGCACCCACGCCGTGATGACGATCCCGCCCGTCAGCGTGCGGACCGGCTTCGACGCCCGCCGCATGAGCGAGGCCAGGGCCAGACCCAGGGTGTTCTGTCCGACGAGCGACGACAGGACCGTGAAGACGAGGGTCAGCCAGACGGCGTTGAGGAACGCGTCGTCCCCGAACGCCGTACGGAAGTTGTCGAAACCTACGAACGAGGCGTGGGCCTGGCCGGTGAGCTGGAGGTCGGTGAAGGCGATGTAGGCGCAGTAGGCGATGGGGCCGGCGAGGAAGAGGAGCAGCAGGGCGACGGCCGGGCCGAGCGGGAGGGCGCGGGTGAGGACGCGCCCGGCGATCCGGCCGGCCCGGCCGGTCCCCGGGGCCCGGCCGGGCACGGGGGCCCCGCCTTTCACCGGGGCCCGGCCGGTCACGGGAGCCCGGCGGGTCACTTGTGGACCACGTGGTTGTCGGTCGCCTGCTGGAGCGCCTCGTCGTACCCGCGCGCGGCCTTGCCGACCGAGGCGTCGCCGGTCGTCACGCCTTCCATGGCCTGCTGGATGGCGGTGGAGACCTTGGGATAGGCGGGGTAGGCGGGCCGGTAGTGCGTGCTGGCGACGAGGTCGGTGAAGAACTTGATGCCGGGCTGGGCGGAGGCGTACGACGGATCGGCGGCGACGTCCTTTCGGACCGCGATCCCCGAGTTGGCGACATACCACTTCTGCGCGTTCGCCTTCGTCTGCATCGTCTTGATGAAGTCGAAGGCGAGGCCGGGGTTGGCCGCCTTGGCCGGGACGGCCCAGGTCCAGCCGCCGGACATGCTCACCTTGCCGGGAGCCTGGCCGTGCTGGGTGGGCATGTGGGCGAGACCGAGCTGCTTCGACCAGTCGGCCCAGGCGTGGCCGCTGCCCGGGAGCCAGTCCTGCGGGAGCCAGGAGCCGTCGAGGTCGATGCCGAGTTTGCCCTGGGGCAGGAGCTCGCCCCGCACGGTGGTGCCGAAGTTGGGGTCGAGGGCGTCGGAGACGTCGGGCCCGAGCTTCTCCTTGTAGACGGTCTCCACGAAGGCGAGGGCGTCCTTGAAGCCCTGGCTCCCGGCGATCCACTTCTTGCTCGCGCTGTCGTACAGGGGGTCCGTGGTGCCGCCGTCGGTGTCCTCGGTGCCGTAGAGGAGCATCTCGAAGCCCTGCATGGTGGCGGCCTCGCCGGCGGGTTTGCCGGTGTAGACGTTGAGGGGGACGACGCCGGGCACCTTGCGCTTGATGGTCCGGGCGGCGGCGAGGACGTCGTCCCAGGTCCTCGGCTGCCAGTCGGCGGGCAGCCCGGCCTGCCGGAACACCCGCCGGTCGAACCACAGGCCGCGGGTGTCGGTTCCGTCGGGAACGCCGTACGTCTTCCCGTCCTGGCCCTTGGCCGCGTCCTTCGCCGTGTCGATGAACTGGTTCCAGTCCGGCCACTTGGCGAGATAGGCGTCCAGGGGCTTCAAGTACCCGCTCGTGATGTCGGAGTTGATGAGGAAGGTGTCCTCGTAGACCAGGTCCGGGGCGGTCTTGGGGGAGCGGAGCATCTGCTGGAGCTTGGTGTAGTACTCCGAGTCCGGGGCCTTGATGGGGACCAGGTCGACCTTCTTGCCCGGGTACTTCTTCTCGAACTGCCTCTTGATGTCGGCGAGATAGGTGTCCATCACCTTGATGGAGTTGTCCGTCGACTGCTTGAACGAGACCTTGAGCGTGTCGGGGTCACTGCCGGATCCGGATCCGCAGGCGGTGAGGGACGTTGCGGCGAGGGCGGCGGCGAGGACGGTGACGAGGGCGGCGGTGGGGCGCACGGGCATGACCTCCTGCGGCTCACTTCGATGTGGCGTGGGGATGGCTGCCGTGTGAACGTAAGAGGAGTGGTCTAGTCAGGTCAATGAGTCTGCGGCGGATCGGGGCGGGGCCGTGTCCACGACCCGGTGCGCAAGTACCCCTGCCGGGGCGGGAATTGCCGCCGAGGTACCGCCGCCGCCCTCACCGCCCCGAAGCCCCCCGCACCCACCGATAGACCAACTCGGGCCTCCCCACCTGCCCGTACACCGGAGTCCGTTCCGCTCTCCCCGCCGCCACCAGGTGTTCCAGGTAGCGGCGGGCCGTGATGCGGGAGATGCCCACCGTCTCGGCGACGCCGGCCGCGGTGAGGCCCTCCTCGGCCTCGCGCAAGGCTGCCGTGACGCGTTCCAGGGTGGGGGCGCTCAGGCCTTTGGGGAGGGCCGCGGGGGAGGGGGCGCGCAGGGTCGCCAGGGCGCGGTCGACCTCGTCCTGGCCGCTCGCCTCGCCGACCGCCGCGCGGAACTCGGCGTAGCGGACGAGCCGGTCGCGCAGCGTGGCGAAGGTGAAGGGCTTCAGGACGTACTGCACGACGCCGAGCGAGACGCCCTCCCGCACCACGGCGAGATCCCGCGCCGAGGTCACCGCTATCACGTCCGCGTGATGACCGGCCGCCCGCAGGGACCGCGCGAACTGCAGCCCGTGCACGTCCGGCAGGTGCAGATCCAGCAGCAGGAGATCCACCGGCGTGCGGTCCAGCAGCCGCCGCGCCTGTGCCCCGGTGTGCGCCTTGCCGACCGCCACGAACCCCGGCACCCGGCCCACGTACATCACGTGCGCGTCGGCGGCGACCGGGTCGTCCTCGACCACGAGTACCCGAATCGGCTGCCCGCCCGTCATACGTCACCTCTCGTCACGGCGCCCGGTCCGGCCGCCTGGGCCGGACCGGCGGCCCGGCCCAGGGGCAACCGCACCTCGAACACCGCACCGCCCTCCTCGGCCTCCGCCACCGTCAGCCTGCCCTCGTGCCGGGTCACCGCCTGCCGGACCAGCGCCAGGCCGAGTCCTCGCCCATCCGGCCCGGCGGGCTTCGTCGAGAACCCCCGCTGGAATACCAGCTCGGCATGGGCCGGATCCACACCCGCGCCCGTGTCGGACACACGCAGGACCAGAGCCCGCGCGTCGTCGGCGTGCGCGGTCACCGTCACCCGCGCCGTCACACCGCCCTGCGCCGCGTCCACCGCGTTGTCGATCAGGTTGCCGAGGATGGTCACCAGGTCCCGGGCCGGCAGGGTGGCCGGGAGCAGGCCGTCGTCCAGGCGGCTGTCCGCGGAGACCACCAACTCCACGCCCCGCTCGTTCGCCTGCGCCGTCTTGCCCAGCAGCAGCGCCGCGAGCACCGGCTCGCTCACCGCCGCGACCACCTGGTCCGTCAGCGCCTGCGCCAGCTCCAGCTCCGCCGTCGCGAACTCCACCGCCTCCTGGGCCCGGCCCAGCTCGATCAGGGAGACCACCGTGTGCAGGCGGTTCGCGGCCTCGTGGGCCTGCGAGCGCAGCGCCTGGGTGAAGCCGCGCTCCGAGTCCAGCTCGCCCATCAGGGACTGGAGTTCGGTCACGTCCCGGAGGGTCACCACCGTGCCGCGGCGCTCACCGCCCGACACCGGCGAGGTGTTCACCACCAGCACCCGGTCCGCCGTCAGATGCACCTCGTCCACCCTCGGCTCCGAGGCCAGCAACGCCCCGGTGAGCGGCGCCGGCAGACCGAGCCCGGCCACCGACTGCCCCACCACGTCCTCCTCGGACGCCACCCCGAGCAACTCCCGGCCCCCGTCGTTGATCAGCGCCACCCGGAACTGCCCGTCCAGCATCAGCAGCCCCTCGCGCACGGCGTGCAGCGCCGCCTGGTGGTAGTCGTGCATCCGGCTGAGCTCGGCCGCGTTCATGCCGTGGGTGTGGCGGCGCAGCCGGGCGTTGATGACGTACGTGGCGACCGCGCCCAGGACGAGCGTGCCGGCGGCCACCCCGACGAGGGCCGTCACCTGGCCCTCCACCCGCTGGCTGATCGCCTCCACCTTGATGCCCGCGCTCACCAGGCCCACGACCCGGCCGCCGTCCCACACGGGGGTCACCGCGCGGACGGACGGGCCGAGCGTGCCCGTGTACGTCTCGGTGAAGTGCCCGCCCCGCTGGGCCCTGCCTATGTGGCCCAGGAACCGCTTGCCTATCTGGTTCTTGTCGGGGTGGGTCCAGCGGATGCCCTGCGGATCCATGATCGTGACGAAGTCGACGCCGGTGTCGCGCATGACCTTCAGCGCGTACGGCTGCAGGCGCGCCGAGGGGGAGGGGGTGCGGATCGCGTCCCGTACGGAGGGGGCGTCCGCGACCGAGCGGGCCACCGCCATGGCCTGGCGGCCCGCCGCCTCCTCGGCCTGGCTGCGGTCGCTGACGTAGGTGAACAGCGCGTACCCGGCCACGACGACCGCCAGCAGCACGGCCTGCATGGCGAAGAGCTGGCCGGCCAGGCTGCGGGGTTTCGGGACGGCGGGGATGCGCATGACGTCAGTCTGCCTCCGGGTCGAGCGTGAACTAAATGAACGGAAGGGTGACCGGCCTCACAGAGCGGGAGATAGTCGCGGCATCCCCCACTCCCGGACGTGAGCCGCACGCCGGTGATGCCGACGAAGACGTCAAGGAGGGCAGCCGTGGCCGCCAGTTCCCCCGATACGGCACCTGCCGCACCCGCCGTGAAGCGGGACCGCACCCATTACCTGTACATCGCCGTCATCGCCGCGGTGGCGCTCGGCATCGCCGTGGGGCTCATCTGGCCCGACCTCGGGGTCGAGCTCAAGCCCCTCGGTACCGGCTTCGTGAACCTGATCAAGATGATGATCTCGCCGATCATCTTCTGCACGATCGTGCTCGGCATCGGCTCGGTGCGCAAGGCCGCCAAGGTCGGTGCCGTCGGCGGTATCGCGCTCGGCTACTTCCTCGTGATGTCGCTGGTCGCGCTCGCCATCGGGCTCGTCGTCGGCAACGTCCTGCACCCGGGCGACGGGCTGCACCTCACCGACGCGCTCAAGCAGACCGGGCACGACCAGGTGTCCAGCGACGCGCTGCCGCCCGTCGACTTCGTGCTGTCGATCATCCCGGTGACCTTCGTCTCCGCCTTCACCGAGGGACAGGTGCTGCAGACCCTGCTGGTGGCGCTGCTCGCCGGGTTCGCGCTGCAGGCGATGGGTGAGGCGGGCCGGCCGGTGCTGCGCGGTGTCGAGCACCTCCAGCGGCTCGTCTTCCGCATCCTCGCCATGGTGATGTGGGCCGCGCCGATCGGTGCCTTCGGCGCCATCGCCGCCGTGGTCGGTTCGGCGGGCCTCGACGCGCTCAAGAGCCTCGCCGTGCTGATGCTCGGCTTCTACGTGACCTGCTTCCTGTTCGTCTTCATCGTGCTGGCCGCGCTGCTGCGCGTGGTCTCCGGGCTGAACATCCTCTCGCTGTTCAAGTACCTGGGCCGGGAGTTCCTGCTGATCCTGTCCACCTCCTCCTCCGAGTCGGCGCTGCCGCGGCTCATCGCGAAGATGGAGCACCTGGGTGTCAGCAAGGCGGTCGTCGGCATCACCGTCCCGACCGGTTACTCCTTCAACCTCGACGGCACCATGATCTACATGACCATGGCGTCCCTCTACATCGCCGACGCGCTCGGTACGCCGATGTCCATCGGGGAGCAGATTCCGCTGCTGCTCTTCCTGTTGCTCGCCTCCAAGGGCGCGGCGGGCGTCAGCGGCGCCGGTCTGGCGACGCTGGCCGGCGGTCTCCAGTCGCACAAGCCCGCGCTGGTCGACGGCGTCGGTCTGATCGTCGGCATCGACCGGTTCATGAGCGAGGCCCGCGCCCTGACGAACTTCGCGGGCAACTCCGTCGCCACCGTCCTGGTCGGCACCTGGACGAAGGAGATCGACAAGGACCGGGTGCGGCAGGTGCTGGCCGGCGAGCTGCCGTTCGACGAGACGACCCTGCTGGACGAGGACCGGGCGACCGGGTCCGCCGGACTGCAGGAGCAGCACGGGGACGGCGACACCGAGAAGGAACTGGCCAAGGCCTGACCCCCGGCCTTCGCCGGCGCCCGGCCCCGCCCGAACCGGGCTTCCCCGACCGCCGGGCGGCCGAGACTCCCGCCGTGACTCGGCC
>NZ_JBSHAQ010000007.1:0-9900 GCF_053611585.1 Streptomyces sp. NPDC054794
ATCTGGCAGCCTAGAAGACCGGAGTGCCGCCCCGCGTGAGCTTCCAGTCCACCGACGCGAAATCCTTCGGGTCCAGGACGCCCTTCGCGGTCACCCACTCCGCGATCCGGGTGCGGATCTCGGTCGACTCCGACCACAGCTCCTTGGCCGAGGCGACGTGCGGGAACGCGCCGCCGCCGTTGGCGCGGTAGTTGTTCACCGCGAGCACGAACTGCTGGGCGTCGTCCAGGGCGGCACCGTTGTAGGTGAGGTTCTTGATCCGCGAACCGGGCGCCTGGGCGATGTCGATGTCGTACTGGAAGCCCGACACGTAGTCGTAGTTGTAGTCAGGGCGATTGTTCGCGTTCGTCAGCTTCTCGACGTCGACGGGGGCGCCGGCGGCGGTCTGGACGAAGTACTCCGCCGAGTACTCCAGGTACGCCCGGATCTGAGCGCCCGTCATCAGCTTGGCGACCAGCGTGTTGTCGTACACGTACAGGCCCGACAGGTCCCGGATGGTCACCTTGCCGGCCGGGATCTCGGAGGTGCGGGAGAACGGCGAGGCCTGGGCGACCACCGGCAGCGCGGCGTACTCGGTGCCCGCCAGCGCCGCCTTGACCACGTCCTCCTGGACCTTGGTGATCAGGTCGATGATCGGGGCGTCCTTGTAGCGGGCCTCGACCGTGGTGAGGGTGGCGGTCGCGGTGCCGACGACCTGGTTGACGTACGCGACGACCTTCGCGTGCTCGTCGCTCAGCAGCTTGGTGATCTTCGGGTCGTCGGCGACCGTGTTGGAGTTGCGCAGCGAGGCGGCGACGGACTCGACCTCCCACCGGCCCTTGCTGAACACCAGCTCGATGTCGAACAGGGTCAGACGCTCGGCGTAGCACAGCGGCTCGGAGAGCACGACCGTCCTGCCGGTGGCCTCGTTGGTGACCTTGAGCTCCGGGATCTCCACGTGCGCGTGGCCGACCAGGATCGCGTCGATGCCGGGCACCTGGCGGGCGACGTTGGCGGCCGCGTTCTCCACGTAGGGCAGCTGGTCGCCGTAGGACGAGGTGCCGGAGGAGCCGGAGTGCGCCGACACCACGACGACGTCCGCGCCCAGTGCCTTCAGCTTCGGCACCCACTTCGCGGCCTGCTCCTCCAGGCCCGGGAAGGCCAGCTTGCCCTGGACGTAGGCCTTGTCCCAGATCGCGATGCCCGGGTTGGTCAGGCCGAGGACGGCGACCTTGACCGGCGGGGCGCCCGGCACGTGGAACTTCTTGATGAAGTAGGGCGGGAAGGCCGGCTTCAGCGTCTTCGCGTCGACCGCGTTGGCGCCGAGCAGCGGGAAGTCCAGCTGGTCCTCGAACTTGCGGAGCGTCTCGATGCCGTAGTTGAACTCGTGGTTGCCGAGGGCCGCCGCGTCGTAGCCGATCGCGTTCATGGCCTGCGCCATCGGGTGCATCGGGCCGCCCTTGGCGGTGATCGGGTCGACCTTGGCGTAGTAGTACGTCAGCGGGGTGCCCTGGATCGTGTCGCCCGCGTCCAGCAGCAGCGTGTGACAGTGGCCCTTCTCCTCCCGCACCTGGTTCACCAGGGTGGAGATCCGGGCCAGGCCCATGGCGTTGCCCGCCTTGTCGGCGTACTCCGCGTCCTTGAAGTAGTCCCAGTTGAAGACGTGCCCGTGCAGGTCGGTCGTGCCCATGACGGTCAGGGAGTAGCGCTTGCCCGGCTTCTTCGCCGCCGTGGGCTGCGCGGCCTGCGCCGCCGGAGCCGCCGCCGCGCCCGCGATCGCCACCCCCGCCCCGGTCACGGCGGACTTCTTCAGGAACTTCCGGCGGTTCAAGGGCATGTCTGCTTCTCCTCGACGATCGGTCAACAACGCGCGTAGATTCTGACCTGCACATGACTGACGGCAACAGGTCCGGGAGGTTTCGATCTGGTGACCGAATCCCTCAACTCGCCCGCCGTCATAGAGATGAGACGTGACAGAGTGGGACGTATGACCGCCCCGTACGGCACTGCCGACGCTCCCCGTATCGCCGTCCGCGGCGAGGCCCACCTCGAAGTCGACCCCGAGATCGCCCGCATCGGGATCACCATCAACGCGCGCGGACGGGACCGGCGTTCGGCGCTGGACGACCTCACCCGCCGCAACGCCGCCGTCCTTGACCTCGTCAAGTCCTACGGCGAGGCCGTGGAGCGGCTGGAGACCGGCTTCTTCTCCATCACTCCCGAGCTGTCCTCGCACGGCCGCGGCGAACGCGTCCGCACCCACCACGGCCGGGTCCACATCAGCGCGGAGCTCTCCGACTTCACCGCCCTCGGTGAACTCACCACCCGTCTCGCCGACTTGGAGCTCACCCGGGTCGACGGCCCCTGGTGGGCCCTGCGCCCCGACTCACCGGTGCACCGGCAGGCCCGGCAGCAGGCGGTGCGCGAGGCGGTCCAGCGCGCCCGGGAGTACGCGGAGGCGCTCGGCACCACCCTGGCCGCGCTGGTGGAGCTCGCCGACATCGGCGCGGAGAACGCCGAGCCCTACGCGCCCCGGGCCGCGGGCCGCACCCGCTCCATGGCCTTCGCCGCGGCCGCGGAGGAGGCCCCGCTCGACCTCGAACCCCAGCGCCAGCATGTGTACGCACAGGTGAACGCCCGCTTCACCATGGCGCCGCCCAGCCTGTGAGTCCGGGGCCGGCGTCCGGGCCCCGATCCGCGAGAACGCGTTCCGGATTTCGAATGGGCCGTCGCGCTCATGTGTACGGTTGCCGCGCTCATGTGCATATTCCGGGAGGGCGGAGTGGGGCCGCCGGAATTCGCCTCGCCCGGCGATCGGTGGCCGAAACTCTTCGACCCTGTTGATGCTCATAGGAGCGGCCCACCGCACAATTCAACACTTGTCAATAGCGCTTCACGGAAAGGTTGTTGAGTAGTCACCCCCTGCCAATTCTCTACCGGCGGGTAAGGCCTAGGCTCGAATCATGCGCCGAGCAAAGATCGTTTGCACTCTGGGGCCCGCCACGGACTCGTACGACCAGATCAAGGCACTGGTCGAGGCCGGAATGGACGTCGCCCGATTCAACCTCAGCCACGGCACGCACGCCGAGCACGAGGAGCGTTACCAGCGCGTACGGAAGGCGGCGGACGAGACCGGCCGCAGCGTCGGCATCCTCGCCGACCTTCAGGGCCCGAAGATTCGGCTCGGCAGATTCGCCGAAGGACCCGTACTCCTTGAACGCGGCGACACCTTCACGATCACGGTGGAGCCGGGCGTCGAGGGCGACCGCAACCAGTGCGGCACCACTTACGAGGGCCTCGCCGAGGACGTCACCCCCGGCGAGCGCGTCCTCGTCGACGACGGCAAAGTCTGCCTGGAGGTCACCTCCGTCGACGGTCCCCGGGTGCACACCACCGTGGTCGAGGGCGGCATGGTCTCCGACCACAAGGGCCTGAACCTGCCCGGCGTCGCCGTCTCCGTCCCCGCCCTGTCCGAGAAGGACGAGGCGGACCTGCGGTGGGCGCTGCGCATCGGCTGCGACGTCATCGCGCTGTCCTTCGTCCGCAGCGGCAAGGACGCCATGGACGTCCACCGCATCATGGCCGAGGAGGGCCGCCGCCTCCCGGTGATCGCCAAGGTGGAGAAACCGCAGGCCGTCGACGCGATCGACGACATCGTGGCCGCCTTCGACGGCATCATGGTCGCCCGTGGCGACCTGGGCGTGGAGATGCCCCTCGAACAGGTTCCGATCGTCCAGAAGCGGGCCATCAAGCTCGCCAAGCGCAACGCCAAGCCGGTCATCGTGGCCACGCAGATGCTCGACTCGATGATCGACAACGCGCGCCCGACGCGTGCGGAGGCGTCGGACGTCGCCAACGCGGTCATCGACGGCACGGACGCGGTGATGCTGTCCGGCGAGACGAGCGTCGGCAAGCACGCCATCGAGACGGTGCGCACCATGGCCCGTATCGTCGAGGCGGCCGAGGAGGACCTGCTGGCCAAGGGCCTGCCGCCACTGACGGAACGCAACAAGCCCCGCACCCAGGGCGGAGCGGTGGCCCGTGCGGCGGCGGAGATGGGCGACTTCCTCGGCGCGAAGTTCCTGGTCGCCTTCACCCAGTCCGGCGACACCGCCCGCCGTCTGTCCCGCTACCGCTCGCCCATCCCCGTGCTGGCGTTCACCCCGGAGCAGGCCACCCGCTCGCAACTCAGCCTGACCTGGGGTGTCGAGACCTTCCTCGGCCCGCACGTCGAGTCCACGGACGCGATGGTCGACCAGGTGGACGAACTGCTCCTGAAGTACGGCCGCTGCCAGAAGGGTGACGTCGTGGTGATCACGGCGGGCTCCCCGCCCGGCGTCTCCGGCTCGACGAACCTGGTCCGCGTCCACCACATCGGCGAGGACGACAGCCCCAAGTAATGCGGGTCAATGACCGAGGGCCCCTCGGAAATGAGGGGCCCCACACGGTAACGACCTTGGAATAGTGACCTTGGAATGCCAGGAAAAGTGCCCCGGGTCGGACTCGAACCGACACTGTACGGGTTTTGAATCCGTTGCCTGCTGCCAATTGGGCTACCGGGGCTCGCAGATTCCAAGGTTTCCCCTGACCCTCCGCGCGTCCACCATACCGTAGCTAGGTAGGCTCTTGTCAGCAGTACCTCTGCCCTGAACGAGGAGCCCCCGTGACCGCCGAGTCGCCCCAGCCCGTAGACGCGCCCGACGACGACAAGTCGCACGTGCCTCCGCTGACGACCCGAGTCGTCATCGCCGAGGACGAGGCCCTGATCCGCCTCGACCTGAAGGAGATGCTGGAGGAGGAGGGTTACACCGTCGTCGGCGAGGCCGGTGACGGCGAGCAGGCCGTGGCGCTCGCCCGTGAGCACCGGCCGGACCTGGTCATCCTCGATGTGAAGATGCCCAAGCTGGACGGCATCTCGGCGGCCGAGAAGATCGCCGAGGAGTCCATCGCGCCGGTCCTCATGCTGACCGCCTTCTCGCAGCGCGACCTCGTCGAGCGGGCCCGGGACGCCGGCGCCATGGCGTACCTCGTGAAGCCGTTCAGCAAGAGCGACGTCGTGCCCGCCATCGAGATGGCCGTCTCCCGCTTCACCGAGCTGAAGCAGCTGGAGCAGGAGGTCGCCGACCTCACCCTGCGGCTGGAGACCCGCAAGCTCGTCGACCGGGCGAAGTCCATCCTCCAGACCGAGTACGGGCTGACCGAGCCGGCCGCCTTCCGGTGGATCCAGAAGACCTCGATGGACCGCCGGATGTCCATGCAGCAGGTCGCGGAGGCCGTCATCGCGGACAGCGAGGAGAAGAAGGCCGCCAAGTCGTCCGACAAGGGCTGACCCTGGCGGTACGCGCCCCGCACGCACGGGACGAGGCCCGCGCCCCGGAGAATCGGGCGCGGGCCTCGTCGTACGCGGGACAGGGTGTCCCGGGCCTCGTCCTAGTCCTCGCCCAGGTACGCCTTCCGCACGGACTCGTCGTGCAGCAGGTCCTGCCCGGTGCCGGAGAGCACGATGTTGCCGACCTCCATGACGTGGCCCTGGTCGGCCAACGACAGGGCGGCCTGAGCGTTCTGCTCGACCAGCAGAATCGTTGTGCCCTGGGACTTCAGCTCGGCGATCGTCGCCATGATCTTCTGCATCATGATCGGCGAGAGACCCATGGACGGCTCGTCCAGCATGAGCAGCTTCGGCTGGGACATCAGGGCCCGGCCCATCGCCAGCATCTGCTGCTCACCGCCCGACAGGGTGCCGGCCGCCTGCTTCCTGCGCTCCCCGAGGATGGGGAACAGGTCGTAGGCGCGCTGGATGTCCTTCTCGATGCCCGGCTTGTCGTTGCGCAGGAACGCACCGAGGCGCAGGTTGTCCTCGATGGTCATGCGCGGGAAGATGTGCCGCCCCTCGGGGGAGTGGGCGAGCCCCAGCGACACCACCTGGTGGGCCGGGATCTTCTTCAGCGACTTGCCATTGAACCGGATCTGGCCGCCGACCGGCTTCAGCAGACCGGAGAGCGTGCGCAGGGTGGTGGTCTTGCCGGCGCCGTTGGTGCCGATCAGGGTGACCACTTCGCCGGCCTCGACCTTGAACGAGATGCCCTTGACGGCCTCGATCTTGCCGTAGGCGACCCGCAGGTCCTCTACTTCGAGCAGTGCGGTCATCGGTCGTTCTCCTTGCCGGGCGCGGCGTCCGTCGTGGTCTCGGCGTGCGCCTCGGCGGCCTCGACCTCGGCCACCTCCTCGTCGCCGGGAGCGTTCTCGAAGGGTTCGCCGAGGTACGCGGCGACGACCCGCTCGTCGCCCTGCACGGTCGCGCTGTCGCCCTCGACGAGCTTCTCGCCCTGCACGAGGACGGCGACGCGGTCGCAGAGGTTGAAGATGAAGCGCATGTCGTGCTCGATGACGAGGACGGCGATGCCCTTGTCACGGATCGCGAAGACCAGTTCCTCGGTGGCCCGGGTCTCCTGCGGGTTCATGCCCGCCGTCGGCTCGTCGAGGAGCAGCAGACCGGGCTCGCTCGCCAGCGCCCGGGCGATCTCCAGCTTGCGCTGCTCGCCGTAGGGCAGGTTGCGGGCCAGGTGCTCGGCCTTCGCCTCCAGGCCCACGAACTCCAGCAGTTCCATGGCGCGTTCGCGGGAGGCAGCCTCGGCCTTGTGGAAGCCGGGTCCGCGCAGCAGGGCGGACCAGAGGCCCTCCTTGGTGCGGGTGTGACGGCCGACGAGCACGTTCTCCAGGACCGTCATATTGGCGAACAGACGGATGTTCTGGAAGGTACGGGCGATGCCGGCCGCGGTGACCTTGAAGGACTTCGGCGGCAGGATGTTGCCCTTGTAGCGGACCTCGCCCTCGGTGGGGACGTACAGGCCGGTCAGGCAGTTGAAGAAGGTCGTCTTGCCGGCGCCGTTGGGGCCGATCAGGCCGACGATCTCGCCGCTGTTGACGGTGAGGTCGACGCCGCGCACGGCGGTCAGACCGCCGAATCGCATCGTGACGCCACGGGCGTCGAGCACGACCTCGCCGGGGGCGGAGGCGCCGGGGGCGGCGTCCTTGGTGGTGGTGTCGGTGGTCATCGTGGTCACGCCCCTGCCTTGGTGAGGACGGCGGGTGCTTCGGCCTCTTCGTGGAATTCGAGCTGCCGACGGCGGTTGGGGATGAGGCCCTCCGGGCGGAAGCGCATCAGCAGCACGAGCGTGACACCGAAGGCGAAGAGCTGGTAGTCGCCCAGGAACTGGAGCTTCGCGGGGATCAGGTAGAGCAGGGCCGCGCCGACCAGTGGTCCGGAGATGGTGCCCATGCCGCCGAGGACCACCGCGGCCAGCAGGAAGGCCGAGTTGGGCGGGACGACGTGGGCGAACTGGTACTGCTCCGGGGTCACCGTGTAGGTGACGTGGGCCTGGACGGAGCCGGCGAGACCGGCGAGGGCCGCACCCAGGGCGAAGGCGATGAGCTTGACCCGGAAGCCGTTGATGCCCATGGCGAGCGCTGCGGTCTCGTCCTCGCGGATGGCGATCCAGGCACGGCCGATGCGGGAGTCGCTGCTGCGCCGGAACACCACGACCACGATGAGCGTGATGAGCAGCATCAGCAGGAAGTAGTTGGCGAACCGGCCGATGGTGGCGCCGAGGAGCGTGTGCTCCTGACCGAAGTCGAAGCCGAGGATGTCCAGGTTCGGGATCGAGGAGATGCCGTTGGAGCCGTTGGTGACGTCCGGGCCCGAGGTGCCGTCCATGTTCAGGACGGTGATACGGAAGATCTCACCGAAGCCGAGCGTCACGATGGCGAGGTAGTCGCCGCGCAGGCGCAGGGTCGGGGCGCCGATGAGGACACCGAAGACCATGGCGACGGCCGCGCCGGTCAGCGCCGAGGCCCAGAACGGCCAGCTGACGTGCAGCGGCGAGGACGGCGAGCCGGAGACCAGGGCCGCGGTGTAGGCGCCGACACCGAGGAAGGCGACGTAACCGAGGTCGAGGAGGCCGGCGAGGCCGACGACGATGTTCAGGCCGAGCGCGACGGTGGCGAAGATCAGGATGTAGACGCCGATCGTCGCGTACTGGTCGTCGGACTGCGTGAAGGGGAAGGCGGCCGCGGCGGTGAAGGCGCCGACCATGGTCAACGTGCGGTGCCGCGCGGTGATCGCCGAGACCCGGGCCACGATCCCGGCCTTGGCGATGGCGGCGAAGCCGAAGCCGGCGGTGATGAGGAAGCCGACGAACAGCTGGTCGTACTCGGTGCCGATGCCGTAGGTGAAGACGATCAGGCCGAGGGCCATGGCCGCCACGATGACGAGGATCTCGACATAGACGGGCAGCTGGGCGGCCGGAGCGGGGGTCTTGCCGGCGAACGCCGCCTTGAAGATGTTCCAGTTCTGGCGGGACGTGTGGCGGAACGCCTCCCAGCCGGTGTCGTCCGGGTCGGACGGCTCGGGGGTCGGCCGCTCGAACGGCAGGGCCAGCGCGCCGAGCAGGGCGGCCAGCGTGGCGATGGCGACGACGAAGCCGCCCGCCTCCAGGTTCACCAGTCCGCCGAGCTTGGCGCTGATCGCGATGACGGTGTACCAGGCGGTGGCGAAGGTGCCGAGCGCGGCCATCTTCAGGGCGCCGTCGGCGCTCCCGGGCGTCAGCCGGTCCAGGCCCTTGACGCCGTACGAGGCGAGGCCGAACAGGGTGGTGAGGACGCCGCCGATCAGGACGAGGACCTGCAGGCCGCCCGGGTAGCCGTAGACGGTGAGGTCGCCGGGGAACTCCGCGGTCCAGGTCCAGGCGAGGAACGTGGAGACGATGGTCAGGGCGCCGCCGCCGGTGGCGAGGGCCCGGCCGAGGGAGGCCGGGATGCCGATCAGGCCGGTCTGGACGGCCGCGGGGGCGCTCGGGGTCTCTGCTGAGGTCTGTGTGGTCATCGGTGTCACGCCCTGTCCGCCACGCGCTCACCGAGCAGACCCTGGGGCCTGAACAGCAGCACGAGGATGAGGAGTACGAACGCCCAGACGTCTGCCCAGGACTGGCTGCCGAACTTGTCCATGCCGGGGATGTCCCCGATGTAGGCGGTGGACAGGGCCTCGGCGACGCCGAGGACGATGCCGCCGAGCATGGCGCCGTAGATGTTGCCGATACCGCCGAGGACAGCCGCGGTGAAGGCCTTCAGACCGAGGATGAAGCCCATACGGAAGTCGATCTGGCCGTACTTGAAGCCGTAGGCGACGGAACCGACGGCGGCGAAGGTGGCACCGAGGGCGAACGCGATCACGATGATGCGGTCGGTGTTGACGCCCATCAGCTTCGCGGTGTCCGGGTCCTGCGCGGTGGCCTGCATGCCGCGTCCGGTGCGGGTGCGCATCACGAAGTAGGCCAGGATCGCCATGCTGATCGGGGCCGCCAGCAGCAGGAAGACATCGCCGGTCTGGATGGTGACGCTGCCGATGTCGAAGGGGCCGCCGGGGATGCTCGGGAACGTGCGGGCGGACTTCGCCTGCGGGTACCAGGCCCACACCGCCTGCTGCAGGGCCAGGGAGAGGCCGATGGCGGTGATCAGGGGCGCGAGGCGTGGGGCGTTGCGCAGGGGGCGGTAGGCGAACCGTTCCGCTCCGACGGCGACCGTGACGGCGACCAGGATGGCGCCGATGAGCATCAGCGGCAGGGCCAACCACATGGAGGTGCCGTCGGGAAGGATGTAGACGTAGACCGTGAGGGCGCCGAAGGCGCCGGTCATGAATATCTCGCCGTGGGCGAAGTTGATGAGCTGGACAATGCCATAGACCATTGTGTAGCCGATGGCGACCAGCCCGTACATGGATCCTAGTAGCAGGCCGTTGACCAGCTGCTGCGGCAGTTCGTTCACCGCATGTCCTCCGAGCGTTCGGAAAGTTCGACGAATGTGGCCGGATGCGAGTCCGCGCGGGGGGCCCCGGGCACCGCCCCCCCCGCGGCGAGCTGGGGCGGG